>JANMUW010000219.1:0-14067 GCA_031392105.1 Acidobacteriota bacterium
ACCCAATTGATATCGGGCGATCCGTCAACCAACCGGACGAAGAACGAATCGCCGTAGAAACTTGAAAACAAATTTCGCACATCTTCGTTGGTCAGATTTACTTTCGTCTCCATGTAACACGACGCGAAGATCCCGCGCGACACCGGCATGCTGTGCGTCATGAATACAAGCTCGCTATCGAAAGTCCCAACCTTGTGCAGATGCTGTTCGATCTCAGGCACATGCTGATGAGCGAACGGTTTGTAAACGTAAAATGAATTCGACCGCTGCGGGTGATGAGTGTTTGCTGCAGACTTGATACCAGAGCCACTTGAGCCCGTCTTAGCGTCGACGATGATCTTGCCGGTCAACAGACCGCTCTTTATCATTGGCGACAGTGCGAGCACGGTTGCAGTAGCGAAACATCCGGGATTCGCGATGTAGCGTGCATCTCGAATCGCATCCCGATTGGTCTCGGTGAGACCGTAGACGAATTGGCGCTGAAGATCAGCCGCCGATTGCGGAAATTTGTAATTCGCTTCAAACACCGATGCGTCGTCAATACGGAAATCGCCAGAGAGGTCGATGGCTTTTACATTATCCGGAAGCTTTGGAATAAGTTCCATCGCCTGGCCGTGCGGCAGGGCAAAGAAGGCGAGGTCGATATCAGTCAGTTTCGAAAGATCTTCCGGCGTACGTTGAAATTCAAGCTCGGTCAGGCCCAGAAGATTCTTATGCACATCGGGCACGCGTTTTCCCGCATGTTCATGCGCGGTGACAAATGTGATATCGACATTCGGATGAAACAGCAAGATACGGAGCAACTCACTGCCTCCGTACCCTGAGCCGCCAAAGATCGCGACTCGTAACTTCATGCGTGTGCCGCCTCTGCAAACGCACCGGCTTGAACGAGTTGAAACAGCTTCTTGCCGTCGCGTCGAGCATTACCCGCCGGTAATCCGAACTTGGTCCGGACAAAATCCTCGCCCATCTGCGAATCAGTAACCGAACCGGCGACCACACTTATCTCGATCCCCATTTTTTCCAGCGTAACAACGCCACCGACTACTCCGACATAATCCGATGCGCAGAAAACCAGCGACGATATTGAGGCCTTGATCTCTTCATCGGCGAGGATCTCGTCAACCCCGTATCCGCCGATTATTCCATCCCCAAGTTCCGCGACTATAAGATCCGGCGCGAAAGTGTTCAGGTGATTGAAAAGCGACTTGGCGAGCGATGGGAGATCTTCGCAATCGACCGTAGAGGGTAATCCGCCATCGAGAAAACTCGCCGTTACGGATGCACCATGGTCCTGCATGTTCAGGGTGTCGCGAAGACAGGCGATGCCTGTCAGCTTCACGCCGGCTACTTTAAGACCGGAGTTTGCGGCCTGCCGAATGATCTCTACTGCAGCAACCGTTTTTCCGGAGTTCATGCAGGAACCCGCGACTATCACGATCGGAGCTGACTTTTCCAAGACATCGGAGGGAACCAAGCCCGCGTCGCTTATGTTCATCGGCAAGCCGATCTCATCACACGCAGAACCGATCACCTCTACTTCGATTGCGTCCGAGAGCGATGAATGATGTCCTTTGCACTCGCCAATCACGCCGCCCATGTTCAGAAGATGCAGGCGGTCACCGGCCTTCGCACTCGACGGAACATCCCCAACAAATCCTTTGAGAGCCCTTCGCCTTCCGAGGACACCAAGCAGCACGTCACCGCGATTGATCTTCGCCAGCCGTCCACTGGGCAACTCGAGATTGCCGTATGTCACAGACTCCGTAAGGGCCTTAACTACGACGACGTCGCCAACTCGCGGTTCTTCGTTAACCAAGGTAATTCGAATACGTTTCCCTAAAGTCAGCGGCGAGGTGGCCGATCCGGTCTTGTCTATTTCTGCAAACATCTTTCCCCCTTTTTACCCAGCCGCAAATATCATCTTCAACTTCTTGAGCACGACCTTCTGGTCATGAGCGTTGTCGACTGCAATAAAGATCGTGTCGTCCCCGGCGATCGTTCCAACTATTTCAGTGATCTTTGAGCCGTCGATCCGCACCGCAGCGGCGGAGGCCAATCCAGACGAACACCGAACGATCAGTAAATTCTCACCGGCCGGCGTGACCGCCGAAACTCCAAAAGGACTCGCTTCGGCAATAGGCAGTTCGACGCGGGCGTATCGGCCATCCACCTTCATCACGCCCAACTCATCAAGATCCCGCGAGATGCTTGCCTGTGTTACCGTGAAACCTGCATCACTTAACAATTGGGCAAGCTCATCCTGCCGGCCCACTGCCCGCGACGCGATCACGTCAAGTATCAAATTATGCCGTTCTGACTTCTGCATAGCCCGTCCTGATATACATTCAGACGTGCATATCTGATGCATATTCGTATAATATGCGTTGCCTATGCGGTTTCTGTCAAGCAGAAGCTTAGAAAATACTGAGTTTTATGCGGAGGTACTTCTTGGGGTTCTGTCGGAAGTCGTAGATAAGCTTGGTGCTTTCGCTGGAAAGCTGGTTGAAATTCGACGCAGTCTGGTTGATGTTGTTGAAGAGGGTTTCGTCCGTCACGAATTTTCCGAGGGTGCCTTTGCCCGCCTGGGCGTCGCCAAGGATCGAATCGATCTTCGTCGCAGTTGAATTAAAGCGAGCAAGTGTGTCTTTGGCGTCGTTGTAAAGTTGTTCGTCCTTGAGAAACTTTCCGAATGTGCCGCGACCCGCCGTTAGATCAGCCGATATCAGTTTGAAATCGTCGGCGATACTGTTGATCTTTGCGGCGGAAGTGCGCAGGTCGATGATCGCGGCTCGCGTTTCGTTATACAACGCGTCATCCGTAATAAATTTTCCGGCGGTGCCGCGGCCGGACTTGATATCGTTCGAGATGCTTTCGAGCTGAGCGACGGTTTTGTTCAAGCTGTTGTACAGAGCCGGATCGTTCAAAAGTTTTCCGGCCGAACCCTGGCCACTGTTTACCTTATCCAAGGTCGTCTGAAGCTTCGTTACCGTCAACTTTGTCTCCCCGATCGTCGCGTCAAGATTCCGATACAGGGATTCGTCATTCACGATTCGTCCGAGCGTACCCTCACCCTGATTCGCTTTGTTTAGGATGTCATTCGCCGGCACTGCAAGTTTGTTGATCTGCTCCAGCAGATCGTTACCGGTCTGTGTAAGCTGATTGATCGAGATCGCGACGCGAGATTCTAGGATGTCGTTCTCCGAAACCGGCGATCCCTTGCCGGTCCCCGGTGAAATGTTAATGATCTTATCGTTCGCAAGCAGGGAAGTCGCGACGAGTTGCGCGTTCGAATCCGTCCGGATCCGTTCATTTATCGGCCGGCCGTTCATTTCTTCACCGATGAGCATGACGGCCTCAACCTTTAAGTCCTCCGGGCTATCCGGAGGCAAAAGCGTCACAGTTTCAACCTTCCCGATGCGCACTCCGGCGAGCTGCACCTCGGAACCTTCGCGCAATCCGTCGGCGGCGGCGAACCGGGCCTTCAAGTGCATCTTCTTTTCGAACGGATTAAAATCACCGCTCGAATTCAAGATCAGAAATCCAAGAACTGCCAGACCGATCAGCATGAAAATGCCGACGCGAAGTTTGCTATAGGTTAATGTCTTTCTGGTTTCGACCATGGTCTTTGACTAAAGCTTATACCCGTGAATAAATCGCTGAATATACTCGTCTTCGGAATTGCGCAGACGCTCGTCGGACCCGTTGAAAATTATCTTTCCATCCCGAAACATTAGCACTTCCGTATTTATCAAACAAAGTCGCTCGCCTTCCTTCTCGTATATCACGCGTCCCTCGGTATCGACCGTCGCATATTCGGATGAAAGGTAACGTACATTGTTCATCTCGTGCGTCACGAAGATAGAAGATACGTCCTGCAGATCACGAAGTTTAACGGCGAGCTGGCATATCGTACGTGCCGTCGGAGGATCCAGTCCCGCAGTCGGTTCATCAAACAGCACGATCTCCGGATCGCCGACAAGGGCCCGCGCGATTCCTACCCGCCGCCGCATTCCACCTGAAAGTTCGTCCGGCATTTTGTCGATCGCGTCTTCGAGATCGACGAATCGAAGCATCCTCTGAACCTCTTGTTCGACTTCGTCCTCATCGATCACTCCTTGCTCGCGTAGCCTGTACGCGACGTTCTCATAAACCGAAAGCGAGTCGAAAAGAGCTCCTTCCTGAAAGACCATTCCGATCTTTTTCCGGATCTCCATCATCTGCTCCTCGCTGTAGGCTGTTATGTCTTCACCGTCGATGAGAACCCTGCCGGCATCCGGTTTCAACAAGCCGAGAATAAGCCGAACTGTCGTAGACTTGCCGCCGCCGCTCCTTCCAAGAATCAATTTAGTTTCGCCTCGGCGCACGGTGAAGCTGACTCCGTCGAGAACCTTTTTATCATCAAAGGCGAGGTGTACGTCCTGAAACTCGATCGCTGGCAGAGTGCGCTTGGGTTCGTCGACGGCATCCTCCAACTCCATCGGCTCGAGATTCTCATCCGGCACTTCTACTTCTTCGATATCCGACGACGAAAACATAATTTCCGGGAAGTATAGCGGCTAAATCACGCCGACACCAAGAACTGATTGAATCGCCTTAGCGAGAAAGAAATCGAAAATAATGACCCATATTGACGAAAGCACGACGGCGTTAATTGTCGAGCGGCCGACACCCACCGTTCCACCGGTCGTGCTCAAGCCTTTGTAACAAGCGATGCCGCCGATGAGTAAACCGAAAAATACCGGCTTTATTATTCCGCCGATGACGTCTTCGGTCGTGATACCGTTACGAACCGAGTTCAGGAAGACATTTACGTCCTGGTCGAAGATGTATGAGGCAACTGTTCCACCGCCGATTATCCCGAAAATGTCGGCCGCAACGGTAAGGAGGGGGAGCATGACGATAAGGGCGATAAGCCGCGGCGTCACCAGTTTTTTATTCGGGTCGCTGCCGAGGGCCCGCATCGCATCGATCTGCTGTGATACGACCATCGATCCCAATTCAGCTGATATAGCTGATCCGATGCGGCCTGAAACCATCAATGCGGTCAAGACGGGGCCCAGCTCGCGGACGAGGGACGTCGCCACTGATCGCCCGGCCTCATTGTGAACTCCGTAATATTGAAGTGTCGGGAACGTCTGCAACACCAAAACCCCGCCGGTAAAAAAACCGGTAAGCAAAACGATGGGCAGGGATCCGACTCCGATAAGATCCATCTGCCGGATGATTTCACCCGGATATCTCGGGCTGCGAAAGAGGCCCGTCGCGACGCTCCAGAGAAGTAAACTTACTTCCTGAAGCTCATCGAGAAATTTGGCGATTGGATTCATTTAGCGGGTCTAAATGCTAGTCAGCTTGGGATTTGATAAGGGTACAACGAACGATCAGAAACGCCAAACAGCAAAACAGCCGGCTCATAGATGAACGCGGCTGCTTTGTGCCTAGGGAAATTTCGATTAGCTGAGTGGTCTTAACGCATAGGTTAGTCCTGCGTCGGAGGCATTTGCTGATCTCGGCGCTGCATCCTTCGGGCAGGGTTATTTCTTCTCCGTTCTTCCGCAAACCGCCGTCTAAGATCTCTGAACCGGACAAGTTGTTCGGGGGTCAGGATCTTTCGCACCGCCAACTCGCTCTCGAATCTAAGGCGTGACAGTTCACTCTCGGCCGCTTGGAATTCCTTTAACCGCGAGTGGACGTCGGTATCGCTGACCGCGTCGCCGTAGATCGCCATATCGAGGTTTCGTGCGGCTTCACCCATTCGCCGACGGGCGTTCATCATCACTGGCCGACGCTCCCGGTTCGCACGACGGATCTGCTGAATCTGCTCGCGCGAGAGCCCTAACTCTGCGAGAAGGTTCGGCCTGTGATCTTCAGGCCGCTCACCGCGTTCGGAGTCTTCGGGTGGGGGGCCGTCCTGAGCATACGCACCAACCGCACCAGCGGCTAGCATCATAAACAAAAACAGGAAGAGTTTTGCGTATTTCATCTCGGTAATCCAGAGCTAATCTCTAGTTTCAATATCGTCAAACAATTCTGCGAGTCGCAACGACGTGTCCTCGTCGTCGGCAAACTCATTCAGCGTGGGAATCGATTTCTGCTCGGCTCGCGTCGACGCTTGTTTAGCTTCGACCTGCCTCGTCGACGTCACCTTGTCGTTTCGAACCGGACGTCGCGGCTGAACACGACCAGGTGCTGAGATCTGGAGTGGCCTCGGTGTAGCTTCACTAGGAGCTTCAGTCCTACTTTCCGTCTCAGTAGCAGGCACTCCAATAGAATCTGATTCAGATTTACTTGTGACCGAAGCAATATTCGAGTTATCAAGTCTTGAAGCGACCTCGCCTCCTCCGTCACCCGCTGACATGAAAATCGCAGCAAAAATTGAAACGACTGCTAAGCCGGCAAACGCAACCCCCGGTATGGACCACTTGGACTCAAACGCCGATCGCAACTTTCCGACCCAAGAAGAATTTGCGGACGCAGCAGGAACGGCATCGTAAGGTATTTGTATTTGGGGCGTTTCGAAGGCGTCAAACTCAAGCTTCTTCCAATCGTACACTTCGTAGCGGGCACTCGAGATCGACGCAAAATCATCGGTACACGCTTCACAGCCGAGCAGGTGAGATTCGAATGCAGAACAATCCCCGACCGATAGCTCACCGTACATATACGGCACCATGTCGCCACTTAATTTACATTCTTCAAACTTCACGTTGTTCATCTCAGCACCTAAGTTATTTCGATCGGCACGCGTTCAAGTTTCATTCTCAATTGTCGGAGCGCCGTATACAGCCGGCTCTTTACAGTACTAAGCGGCAGGTCCAGTGTTTCCGATATCTCCTGAAACGTCATCTCCTCAAACTCTTTCATCACGATCACCTGTCTGAGATCGGTGGGGAGCGAGATCACCGCCTGCCGTACTATCGCTAATCGCTCCGTCGCTTCAGTCGCATTCGCCGGTGAACGATGGGCCGGTGCAACAAACACCCGCTCACCTTCACGTGATTCGTCGTCAAGAAAATCCTCGGAACGCGTCTTCGCTCGACGCTTTGTCGTCAAGCACTGGTTAACCGCGATCCGGTGGAGCCACGAAGAAACCTTCGCCTCGCCACGGAAGTTCGATATGCCGCGATACGCCGCGATAAAGGTCTCCTGAGCGGCATCGCGTGCCTCGTCTTCGCGCCCGAGCATACCGAAGCAGAGGGCGAATATTTTTCGCTCCCACCTCTTAACGATTTCGCCGAAAGCCTCTGAGTTCCTCGAAACCGCGAGTTCGACAAGTTTTTCATCGGTCAGGTTTGTCAACATCAAACTCGTGTCCGGTGCCTTTTTCCACGAGAATACTACCGCAAAAAAACCACTCGAATACGAAATCTTTCGCATTCAATGGCTTAGACGCCCGATAGCGGAGAAAGGTCGAATTAAATGGAGGTGGGGTATGTCGTCCCATAAGTCCCATGCGTCACATCGGACGTATAGGACTCATGGGACTTCCGAAAGCCTGGGACCGCGCCTAGCACTTTCCGAGCAGCCAAAATACAAGCATGAAAATCAGGATGGTCGAAATGATACCGCCGCCGAATTTATAAGCCGCCGCACCCGCCAAACCACCTCTTAATAGGTTATTCATAGCAATTCCTCCCTTGATCGTAATCTCTGAATGAAAATCGTTCACTCTTAGCGTGACGCCTCGGCGTTTGCAAGCGATGTTCCAGTAGTTAGAATTCAGAAGTCAGAATTCAGAAGTCAGAAGCTCTCGGGAATCTAAATTCTAACTACTGAATTCTGACTTCTGAATTCTGACTTCTGAATTCTGACTTCTGAATTCTCGCTACCTCCCCATGCTATCCTCGACGGTATGTGCGGGCGATACATCCTAAAGGCTCTTAAAGACGACGTCATTAAACATTTCAATCTGATTGACGGTTTAGACTACTTCGACATCCACGGGTACAAAATGCGCGAAGAAGTTTTCCCGGGTGAATGGATCACTTCCATAAATAGCTCGAATCGTCCAGAGGATATCTGGTGGACGATCGAGGACAAGGATAATGCCGGTGTTCCGAGACGAGCGATAAATGCTAAGGCCGAGACCGTTACAAAAGTGAGGATGTTCGCCGATGCTTTTCGAACGGATCGTGTTCTGATTCCAGCTACAGGTTTTTACGAATGGGACTCAGGAAAATGCCGTCACCAATTTACATTCGATGAGCGGCTATTTGCGTTCGGAGGCATCGCCCGGGACTGTGAAATCAAAGGTGAAACGCGTCGCTGTGGAGCGATCATGACGACCGATGCGAACGACGTCGTCCGCCCGATCCACGCTAAGGGAAGGATGCCCGTCGTGATCCACAAATACGATTACGAGAAATGGTTGGATACTGAGACTCCATTCGAGGATCTTCGCCGCATGCTCCGGCCTTTACCAGACGAAGAAACCCATGTCGAAAAGGTGGAAGATCCCCCTGCTATCGAAAAAGCGCAGGGGAGTTTGTTTTGAGGCCCTCTCGCAAACCGCTTGTGTGTATCGAAGGAAAGCCGCACTGATAGGTGGAACCAGCGCGGCTCGTTGAGGGTGAACTTAGAGGATGGGTTTATTGCCGTAGGGTACCGGCGGCCGCAACACAGTATCTATGCCGTGTACCACTCCGTTTGTCGCTTCAAGATTTCTCGCCTGCAAAACTGAAGCGTTGATCTTGATTCCGTTTATATCGGTGATCATTATTTCCTGACCTGTAACCGACTTTGCGGATTTTAAACTCGCAGCCATCGTCTTGCCCGGCAGGATGTGATACGAAAGCAGAGCCTTGAGCTTCACCTGCTTGTCTTCGTTAATAAGTTCATCCAACTTGTCGTCCGGGATCTTCGCAAAAGCATCGTTCGTTGGCGCAAAAACCGTGAAACTTCCTTCACCGTTGAACAAGTCGTTGGTGCCTGACGTGCCCATTATTCTTGAGAACGTTGAAAGGTTATCTTGCTTAGCGATCGTGTCGATCAGGTTCAATGTTTCGGACATACAAACTCCTTTCTCTTAACGCGCTCATTTGATGAGCTAGTAATTGGCTACTTGAGTCAGGATTGGTCCGAAGTATTCGGGTAGGCTGAAAAAAGAGTAAGCGAGCTCGATTCATCTTCCATCGTGCTCGCATTCGAAGGGCAAGTCAATGGACCTCATTACGACAACGCCTAATGCGTTACCCCTATTGAACCGCCAAAGATCGATAAAGTTATTCCTGGTACCCGTAGATGCTTCCTTCGAAAAGGCCCGGCCGTTCCGTCTCATAAGTCGCAAGGAAAATGCGCGCATCACCCTCGCTACCGGCGAAAATCTGGTTGACGCCTTTATAAATTTTGTAGCCCGGATCACTACCGGGATGGGCGACCTTCTCGATGGTCAATCCGAAGTGTTCACCGATCTCAACGACACTTTGCTCGCTGATTTGTGCTTCTCCGTACGGTCCTCGTTCTCTGGGATGAGAATATATTGCAGTTTCGTCTCGCGGCTGGCAAACGAAAGAATTGAAATCTACTTGCCGAGTTTATCTACGAGCTCTGTAATCAGTTTGATCTGGGCATCGAGTACTTTTTCCTTTGCTACGTCGACCGCGAACCACTCCGCCCGGTCGACTTCCGGAAAGTCCTTCGAGCCTCCGGAAGCGAACGTAATCGTGAAGGTGTTGCTTGTGATCGCATATGCATCAAAGTCAGCCTCCGACGCCCATACATAAACCCATTTGCCACCCTTCTGTTTTATCGGGGTCAGCTCAATAAAAGGACCATTCGCTTCAAATCCCGTTTCTTCCTTCAACTCGCGCTTCGCTGCTTCGAGCGGAGGCTCAGCGACGAATTCTCCCTTTGGTATCGACCAGACGCCCTTGTCCTTATTTTTCCAGAACGGACCGCCCGGGTGAATCAGGAAAACTTCCAGATATCCCATTTTCATGCGGTAGAGAAGTAGGCCGGCACTCTGTTTCGCCATATGACTACTCTATCACGTAGATTTTCGGAAGATCCGGTCAGCGAGTTTTACACCATATCGTGCGCATTCATCGGCCTAGCGGGAAACTCAATTCTTTTAAGCTACTGAAAACACAAGCATATCTGGCAATGGCACGGTCAATGCACTTACCGATTCCGTAGCGAACTGAAAAGTGCTTAGCACCAGAGGCTGCGTGAACGAGAAAGGGAAGGAGTTAGAAAATGAGAATTATAAATATCAAAAGTTTGATCGGTGGAGCAGTACTTGGCTTGGTGTTGGTCGCTGGAGCTAGCGACGCAAGTGCTCAGGGCTGGGGCCGCGACGGACGGAACCTGTCCATCAAGCAGCAGCAGAAGCTCGAGAAGGAACGGTTGAAACTTGAGCAAGCGCGTCTGCGGGCGGAACGTCAGCGGCTGAACACGGCCCGCAACATGGATCGATATCGCGTCTATCGTAACGGCAGTTGGTATAACACCAATCAACGCGGAGCGGATCTTCTGCGGCAGGCCGTCAACGAAGGCTATCGCCAGGGATTTTCCGCAGGGCGCTCGGACCGGAATCGACGCGTCGGTTTGAACTGGGGCGGCTCGACCGTCTACCGATCTGGAAGCTACGGTTACCAGAGCTACGTCGAACGGAGCCAGTACCAGTACTACTTCCGCCAGGGCTTTGAGCGCGGCTATCAGGACGGTTATAACAGCCGAAATCAGTACGGTTCAAATAACGGCGGCACGATGAATATTCTCGGTTCGATCCTCGGTTCGATCCTAAATGTTCAACGCTACTAATAGGTTGCTGAGCCTCCCACAAAACGAACAAGGGGGAGAGGTCCTTACCGAAAGGTAAGGGCCCTTTTTTTATTTTGAGTGAGATGAATTCCGATGATCTCACGCGTTAATCGGCGAGGGAGATTCATATGCAGACACAACAAGTAGCGACTAAATTAAGTTTACGACCGGGCAAGATCGAGGAAGCCTTGGAGTTGGGGCGGATATGTTTTGAAGCTTTCGGGGCGATCTCGAAAGAGCACAATTTTCCGCCTGACTTCCCGTCGGCGGAAGCGGCGACAGGATTGATCTCGATGCTTCTTTCGCGGCCGGATGTCTACAACGTCATCGCAGCAGAAGGCGGCCGAGTCGTCGGAAGCAATTTTCTATGGAAGGGCGATGCTGTTGCCGGCGTCGGGCCGATCACCGTAGACACGAATGTCCAAAATTCCTCGATCGGACGCAAGCTGATGGAGGATATTTTGAAGTACGCCGATGAGCAGGGGATTCTGTCCGTTCGCCTAGTACAGGCTGCGTTTCACAATCGCTCATTGTCGTTGTACACGAAACTCGGATTCAATACCGTCGAACCGCTGTCAAACATTCAGGGTCAACCGCTCAACGTTAAGATCACCGGCTACGACGTGCGCCCGATGAAATACGAAGACCTCGGGGGCGTTGATGCAGTGTGCATGCGGGTCCACGGCCACACTCGTCGCAATGAAGCAGCCGGCGCGATCGAACAGGGTACCGCAATGGTCGTCGAGCACGACGGCCGCATCACCGGTTATACGACGGGCACGGGATTCTTTGGGCACACCGTTGGTGAATCAAATGAAGAGCTCAAGGCACTGGTCGGTGCCGTAACGGAATTTCCGGGGCCGGGATTCCTATTGCCGACACGTAATGGTGAATTTATGCGCTGGTGTTTTGAACATGGACTTCGTGTCGTCCAGCCTTTGACGCTTATGAGTCGCGGCGTTTATCAGGAACCCCGCGGTGCTTTCCTGCCGTCGATCCTGTTCTGACCGGGTGAACAATTATTGCCGGCTGCTCGCAAACTTATTTCGTGAGCAGCTCCCGACGCCTGCGGGTGGGCCTAGATCGCGCTGGTGAAGATCATTATCATTACCGGCCCAGACCTTGGAAATTATGCATTGTAGTTTCCCTGACCAGGTGATACGCTTCGAGCGCCTGTTGCCAGGCGGTGGTAATAAGAATCCCAAGTCATTCGTCCGGCTCCAGGCGGGAGGAATGAATGTTTACGGTCTTAAGCAAATTCAAAATAAAGAACTCCGGCGATATGACTGCAGCGGTTAGGCAGGCGTTTGTCGACCGCCCGCACATGGTTGATAACGTCGCGGGTTTTGTAAGGCTCGACGCACTCACTCCTCGTGCAGATCCGAATGAGATCTGGCTACTCACCTATTGGGACGATGAGCCCAGTTTTCAGCAGTGGTATAAAACTCATCAATATAAAGACTCACATTCCAAGATACCCACCGGACTAAAGCTCGAGTCATCGGGTGCCGAATTACTTTTCTTCGAACACATTACCGCATGACGGCACTGCAGACGAGCGGAGGATTTCTATGAGTGTTACTTGTCAGGCCATCGGACGAGCGATCGAGATTTCCAAAAGCGAGGTCGCGATACTCATCGTCGATGAGCATTGGAAACTGAGGCCAGAATTCACCGCTCGTTACGGCGAAACGGGCCACACAAAGTGTGTCCAGGACGTAACTTATAACTTGTCCTATCTTTCACAGGCGATCATCGCGGAGAGCCCGCCCCTTTTTGAAACTTATCTCGAATGGGTGAAAAGCCTATTCGCGGGGCTAAATATCCCGACCAGCGAGTTAACCGAAAGCCTAACGATCGCCCGGGACATTTTTGACCGACGTCTTCCGCCGGAAGATTCGAAGATCGTTGCAGAATATTTGGACGCCGGCCTGAAATGCCTCGCCAAACCGCCCGTAGGAACGCCAAGTTTCTTTGTCGACGAACATCCGCTGTCGGACTTTGCGCGAAAGTACCTCGCCGAGCTGCGAGGTGAGAATCGCCCGGCGGCGAATGCGATGATCCTCGATGCCGTGGCCCAGGGAACCAGCGTAAAGGACATTTATCTGAACGTTTTTCAGCCGAGTCAGTATGAGATCGGACGACTGTGGCAACTCAATGAAATGACGGTCGCTGAGGAGCATTACTGCACGGCAGCAACCCAGTTGATCATGGCTCAGCTTTACCCGTATACCTTCGCCAGTAAGAAAAATGGCCTCCGCCTGTTAGCGGTCTGCATCGGCGATGAGCTTCACGAGATCGGGCTACATATGGTCGCCGATCTTTTCGAGATGGAAGGTTGGGACACCTATTACCTCGGATCCAATACGCCCGCGGCGGTCGTACTCCAAACCCTTGATGCTCGCCGGCCCAACGTTCTGGCGATCTCTGCGACCATGACCTATCACGTCGAGCTCGTCGGAGAACTGATCGCAAAGGTAAGGGAAGCAAATTTGGATACGATTCCACAGATCATTGTGGGCGGGTACCCTTTCAACGTAGATCCGAAACTCTGGCAGCATGTCGGGGCCGATGGTTATGCTCGGGACGCGGAGCAGGCCGTCGCGGAAGGGAATCGTCTTACTCAAAGCACGTCGGAGCACGAATGAAATCGATCCAATCGACTCCAGGAGCAGTATTTCTTTGTGACGACGCAGGCGTCGTATCTCAATTCCTTCACAACAAAATCGGCCTGACCGAATCTGATCTTCTCGGCCATCCGTTGCCGCAGATCTTTGCTGGCACAAGCATGCCAAAGGCACTTTCGTTTCTCGTCGAACTACGAACTGAGGGGACAGCGTTTGGCTGGGAAATGGGTTTGACCATTTCGGGCGAAACGATCCTAATTCATCTGATGGGCGTTGTATTGGATGAGAAGCTCCTGATCATGCTCGCGAGAACCGATAAGGCAGTCCACATTCTTTTCGATGAGATGATGCGGATCAACAGCGAGCAGGTCAGCCGTTTGCGATCTGTGACAAAGAGCCGCATTGAGCTTGAACGTTCCGCACCGGAATTTGAAAACAAGCGGTTTGATGACCTTACGCGTTTAAATAACGAAATGGCCGGTCTTCAGCGCGAGCTTTCGCGAAAAAACATTGAGCTAGAGCGGCTGAACGTAGAGATCCATGCTCTGGCCATTACGGATCCCCTTACCGGCCTTCTAAATCGACGCGGATTCTTTGATCTGAGTAATCGTGAGCTGGAACGATCGCTGCGTTTCAAGGGACACCTCGCCGGGGTAATGTTCGATCTCGATCATTT
>JANMUW010000031.1:0-2035 GCA_031392105.1 Acidobacteriota bacterium
TGCTGCCAGATCGCCCACCCCTTCGGATGCCAGAACACCATGCCGGGCGCTTCTTCCTGGGTATGGAACAGATCGAGTTGCTTGCCGAGCTTGCGATGGTCGCGCTTCTCCGCTTCCTCCAGCATATGCAGATAGGCTTCCTGGTCCTCTTTTTTCGCCCAGGCTGTGCCGTAAATACGCTGCAACATCTCATTGTTCGAATCGCCGCGCCAATAGGCGCCGGCCAGCTTCTTCAGCTTGAACACCTTGAGTTTGCCCGTCGACGGTACGTGCGGTCCGCGGCACAGGTCGACGAAATCCCCCTCGCGATAGAGCCCGATTTCCTGATCTGCTGGAATGGACGCAATGATCTCTGCCTTGTAGTGTTCGCCGATACTCTTGAAAAACTCGACGGCCTTGTCCCGTTCCCAGGTTTCGCGCACCACGGGAAAATCTTTTTTCGCGAGCTCAGCCATCTTCTGCTCGATCTTGGTCAAATCTTCCGGAGTAAACGGACGCTTGTAGGAAAAGTCGTAGTAGAAACCATTCTCGATCACCGGGCCGATGGTCACTTGGGCATCGGGAAACAATTCTTTTACCGCGTAGGCGAGCAAGTGCGCCGTCGAATGACGGATGATATCGACGCCGTCGGGATCCTTGTCCGTGATGATGGCGAGATTGGCGTCGCGGTCGATGCGAAAAGAAGTGTCCACGAGCTTACCGTCGACGCGTCCGGCGAGGGCTGCTTTCGCCAGACCCGCACCGATGCTCGCGGCGACTTCCGCGACCGTAACGGGTTTATCGAACGTCCGACGGGACCCGTCGGGAAGCGTAATATTCAACATAACGAGGAAACCTCTGATCTCCAAATTCAGCGAACAAAAAAGCGCGGATCAACCGCGCTTCTTTTCAGGAACTCAAAACGAGCGCGATTACGTCATCGAAGTTATATCGGAGAAAGTTCGCGGTGTCATAACCATGGTGTAAACAGGTCCTTTCACTCACCTGATTCGGATCCCAGTTCCCTGCTGCAGCCGGAAGATCGCGTCTAATTAATTGAATATTACCATCTATCCGTCCACCATTTCAATTTGTCGCAGTCTCAACACCTGCCGCAAAAAAATATCTCGTATCAACGCCATAATCCCTTAATATTCGCGGTTGAAACGGGCGGCGACGCGCGCTGCTTGATTTAGTCATAGGAGAACGATTTGCGATTCAACTTTCCCATCGTCATCATCGACGAAGACTTCCGCTCCGACAACACCAGCGGGCTGGGTATCCGCGCCCTCGCGCAAGCCATCGAAAAGGAAGGCACGGAAGTGCTGGGTGTCACCAGCTTTCGCGACACGGCGATGTTCGCCCAGCAGGCGAGCCGGGCGTCGGGCTTCGTTTTGTCGGTGGATGACGAGGAATTCGAGTCCGACGGTTCCGGCAACGACGCCGTGAAGGCTATCCGCCGTTTCGTCGAAGAGATACGCTGGCGCAACGCTGACGTGCCAATCTTTTTGTTCGGCGAAACCCGCACCACACGGCACTTGCCGAACGATGTGCTGCGCGAGTTGCACGGCTTCATTCACATGTTCGAAGACACGCCGGAATTTGTCGCCCGCTATGTAATCCGCGAGGCGCGTAGTTATCTCAAAAGCCTTGCCCCGCCCTTCTTCAAAGCGCTGACCAACTACGCTCAGGACGGCAGTTATTCCTGGCACTGTCCCGGCCACAGCGGCGGCGTGGCGTTTCTCAAAAGCCCGGTGGGGCAGATGTTCCATCAGTTTTTCGGCGAGAACATGTTGCGCGCCGACGTCTGTAATTCCGTCGATGAACTCGGCCAGTTGCTCGATCACTCGGGGCCGGTGGCGGCGTCGGAACACAACGCTGCGCGTATTTTTGGCGCCGATCATCTGTTCTTCGTCACCAACGGCACTTCGACCTCGAACAAGATCGTCTGGCACGCCACCGTGGCGCCGAACGACATCGTCATCGTCGATCGCAACTGTCACAAGTCCATCCTGCACGCCATCACTATGACTGGCGCGATTCCGATCTTCCTGCC
>JANMUW010000302.1:0-3593 GCA_031392105.1 Acidobacteriota bacterium
TCAAAATGATGGGCGATTGGAAGACCAAGTGGTCTAAGTAGGTTCCTCGGACCTCGGCTAACAAGGGATAAGCAAACAGCGTTATGAACGCAATCATCAAGTGGGCACTGCAGAACCGCCTCATCGTCGTCGCAATCGCGGCGCTGCTGTTGGTATGGGGCGGCTATGTGGCGATGAATCTTCCGGTCGATGTTTTTCCGGACCTGAACAAACCCACTATCACGATCCTGACCGAAGCGGAGGGCCTGGCACCCGAAGAGGTCGAAACACAGGTCTCCTACCCGATCGAAACCGTGATGAACGGCGTTCCCGGCGTGTCGCGGGTAAGATCGCAAAGCGGAATCGGTCTCTCAATAGTGTATGTCGAGTTCGACTGGGGTACGGACATCTATCGTAATCGCCAGCTCGTTGCCGAAAAGCTAACCGAAGCCCGCGAACAACTGCCTGAGAATATTTCACCATTTCTCGCGCCGATCTCCTCGATCATGGGCGAGATCATGCTTATTTCCGTAACGTCGAAGGACGGAAAGACTGATCCCCTGGATGTCCGAACACTCGCCGATTGGACGATCCGTCCCCGCCTCCTAGGGATCGCGGGAGTGTCACAGGTTATACCGATCGGGGGCGGTGTGAAACAGTACCAAGCCTTAGTTTCGCCTGGAAAGTTAAAACAATTTGGGGTGACGATCGAAGACGTTACGACCGCTTTACAAAAATCGAATGCAAATTCGACGGGCGGGTTTGTTGACGCTCAGAGCCAGGAATATCTGGTCAGGAACCTCGGACGGTTTTATACACTCGAAGAGCTAAAGCAAACGGTCGTAGCTTACCGTAATAATACCGCCATACGACTCGGCGACGTGGCCAACGTCGAGTTCGGGGCGAAAATAAAGCGTGGCGATGCCGGATCGAACGCAATGCCGGCCGTCATCATGTCCGTGCAGAAACAACCGGGCACCAGCACTGTTGATTTGACCGAAAAGGTCGACAAGGCGGTCGTAGAGCTCCAGTCCACCCTACCGCCCGACATCGAGATCAATACGCGCCTTTTCCGGCAGGCAAGTTTTATTCAGGCGTCGATCGGCAACGTCATAGAGGCTCTTCGTGACGGCGCGATCCTTGTGGCTATCGTACTGTTTTTGTTTTTGCTGAATTTTCGAACGACAGCGATAACATTGACGGCGATCCCCTTATCATTCGCAGTAACTTTTCTGATTTTCTACGCTTTAGGCGTCTCGATCAACACGATGACGTTGGGCGGCCTCGCGGTCGCAATCGGCGAACTCGTTGACGACGCGATTGTAGATATTGAAAACATTTTTCGGCGCCTGCGAGAGAACTACGCGTTGCCGGATCCCCGTCCTACTCTTAGTGTCGTGTATCACGCCTCGCTTGAGGTGCGCTCGTCGATTATTTACGCGACGATTATCGTGGCGCTGGTTTTTTTGCCGCTCTTTATGTTAACCGGAGTGGAGGGCAGGCTTCTGGCTCCACTTGGGCTGGCCTATATCACATCGCTTGTCGCTTCTCTATTCGTAAGCCTGACTGTGACACCCGTATTGGCGTCATACCTTCTGCCCCAGCTTTTCAAAAACAAAGCTAAAAGTCCGGCGGTCTTCTCACGCTGGTTTGAGAATCTGAAAGCAAGGTTTTCGAATAGACGGCTGGAAGCGGAAGATGCGAACGATGACACACGTTATGAAGCCGGAGAAAACGCGAACGCCGGCGGTCATTCCGAAGAGGATAGTTTCGTTGTACGCCGGTTGAAGAAGTTTGATGAGCGGCTCTTGCACGCGACGCTTCGGCATCCGTATAAAGTGATGATCGGTGCAGCCGTTCTATTCGTGATGACGATCGCTACTTTGACGTTCGTCGGTACGGCGTTCTTACCGGACTTCAACGAAGGAACATTGACGATAAACGTGACAGCGCAGCCTGGAACTTCCCTGGCTGAATCGAACCGCATCGGGACGATTGCCGAAAAGTTAGTTCTTGCAATACCGGAAGTTATCTCCACCGGCCGCCGTACCGGCAGAGCTGAACTCGACGAACACGCCGAAGGCGTTCACTACACAGAAATCGACGTGGATCTAAAAGAATCCGATCGTTCGCGCGCTGAGTTGCTGGTCGACATCCGCGAAAAACTCACAGTAATCCCGGGCGTTAACGTCAGTGTCGGACAACCGATCTCGCATCGTCTTGACCATCTGCAATCGGGGGTCCGCGCCCAAATTGCCGTCAAACTTTTTGGCGACGACCTGGCGACCTTGCGCTCAAAGGCGGAAGAGATCCGCAACGTGATGCAAACCGTTGAAGGCGCCACTGACGTTCAGATCGAAAGACAAGTTCTCATCCCGCAGGTCAGATTCAATGTTGATCGTGAGCGAGCGGCTCAGTACGGTCTTGCTCCTGGCGAGATCACTGAAACTCTGGAGACGGCGTTGAATGGACGCACCGTCTCGCAAGCGATCGAGGGTGCTCGCCGGTACGATGTAGTCGTACGTTTCGACGATGCGTCTCGCAATAGCCTCGATGTTTTGCGGAGCGCTACCGTCGACACGCCACAGGCTGCACAGATCCCGGTATCCGCAGTTGCGGAGATCGAGAATTTGCCCGGACCTAATCAGATCCTTCGTGAAAACACCAAGCGCCGTATCGTAGTTTCGTCGAACACGGGCGGTCGTGATCTGGGCTCGGTCGTGCGCGATATGCAGGATCGGGTTGCCGCGCAGGTCACGATGCCGCCGGGCTACTTTGTCGAGTTTGGCGGACAGTTTCAGGCGTCGCAGGAAGCGACCCGCACCCTTTCCGTGCTGTCGCTTTTTTCACTTGTCGCAATATTTTTTCTGCTGATCAAGGCGCTTGGCGACTGGCGGGTCGCACTTCAGGTAATGATAAATATTCCGCTCGCGCTCATTGGCGCGATCTGGGCTTTGCATTTGTCAGGCGGAGTTTTTTCGATCGCAACCCTCGTCGGCTTTATCTCGCTTGTCGGTATCACATCGCGCAACGGCATCATGATGATCTCGCACTACCTCCACCTGATGCGTGAAGAGGGTGAGGGTTTCACCGCGGATATGATCATTCGCGGTTCGCTCGAGCGATTGGTTCCAGTGCTAATGACCGCCCTCACCGCGGGGCTTTCCCTTGTTCCTTTCATCCTGGCAGCTGACGCACCGGGTAAGGAAATTCTTCATCCGCTCGCGGTCGTGGTTCTCGGCGGAATCCTGACGTCGACTCTGCTCGACCAACTTGTGACGCCCGCCGTCTTTTATAAGTTCGGGCGCCCGAGCGCCGAGCGAGTCATTGCAGAACGAGACCGGCGAGGTGGCGCCGAAAGCATATGGGACGACGCCGAAGTGGCAAACTCCAGCGGAGCCGAAAGCCGACCATTTCCGCCCAAACCCATTTTGAACGATTAAGAGTTTTCAAATAACTGGAGGATTGATATGACAAAACGATTATTTATCGCCGCTTCCCTTTCCGCCATTGCGATGGTGGTCGGCCTCACGCCGTTAGCCCTGGCGCAAACAGGTGAAGTAAAGGCCGTCACTGACGTTTTGACGCGAGAGGCGCAGGCGGTCGAAAAAGGC
>JANMUW010000313.1:0-3561 GCA_031392105.1 Acidobacteriota bacterium
AATGATGAAAGTTTCGGAAATAATGACAAAAGATCCGGCGTGTTGCATGCCGGACACGGGTCTTCAGGAAGTCGCGATGATGATGGTCGACGGCGATTGCGGCTGTATCCCGGTCGTCGACAGCCAGGATTCAAGAATGCCCGTCGGTATGATCACGGATCGCGACATCACGTGTCGCGTCGTAGCGAAAGGCCAGAACCCGCTAGATCTGACGGCTGAAGATGCGATGACGACCACGGTCGTATCGGTTACGCCGAACACCTCGGTCGAAGAGTGTGCAAATCTGATGGAGGAAAGTCAGATAAGGCGAATAGCGGTTGTCGACGAGAACGGGGCGTGCTGCGGAATAGTTGCCCAGGCGGATATTGCGAACAACGCAGGCGACCGCGTGACGGCAGAGGTAGTGCAGGAAGTTTCGAAAGGCTCGGCGAGCTAGCTTGGGTGTATCGCCCTTGCTTACGCGCGGGCTTTTGCATTGTGCGGCTACGGGCTTTCCATTTCACTAAGGTCCTGAAGATCTTCGTATGCTTTCGACAGCACTGGTCGAGCTCGTGTCGAACCGTCCATGTCGCCGATGTAGCCTTCCTTTACCATTGCGTCAAGTATCGCCGCGGCACGGCCGTAGCCGATCCGCAAGTGTCGTTGAAGTAGAGACGTCGAGCCGCGTTTCGCGTTCACCACACATTTCAGCGCGTCCAAGAACAACGGATCGCGACGTCCCGGCAGATCGCCCGTGTCATCGAGCTCCTCGTCAGATTGTGTGATCGTCGTATCGTATTCCGGCCTGCCTTGTGCCTTGATATGATCGACGATCTTGGCGATCTCTTTCTCATCAACGAATGCACCGTGAACGCGAATGACCTGCGATGTTGCCGGCGGCAAAAACAACATGTCGCCTTTGCCGAGCAAGCTCTCGGCTCCGTTGCTGTCGATGATCGTCCGCGAATCAACCTTGCTCGAAACTCGGAACGAGATCCGAGCCGGAAAATTAGCCTTGATAAGTCCGGTGATCACATCCACCGACGGCCGCTGCGTCGCGAGCACAAGATGAATGCCGACGGCCCGTGCCATTTGCGCCAATCGTGTGATCGACTCTTCGACCTCTTTTCCCGACACCATCATGAGATCGGCGAGCTCGTCGATGATGATCACGATATACGGCAGCGTTCTGTGCGGGTCGCCACTGTCGTCCCACATCTCAAGATCATTGCGACGCTTCGCCTCTGCGTTGTAGCCGTCGATATTTCTGACTCCATAACCGGCGAGGTCTTTGTAGCGCCGCTCCATTTCCGTGACCGCCCACTTCAATGAGATAGCGGCACGTTTAGGATCGGTGATGATCGGCGTCGCGAGGTGCGGGATGTCGGCGTAAACACCGAGCTCGAGTCGCTTCGGATCGACCATGATGAATTTCACCTGGTCAGGCTTTGCCTTGTAGAGGATTGAGACGATGAGAGAGTTCACACCTACTGACTTACCCGCACCGGTCGCACCCGCGATCAGGAGATGCGGCATCTTTGCGAGATCCGTCACGTAGTTCAAACCATCGATCGTCTTGCCAAGCGCGATCGTCATGAGAGACTCAGAATCGCGAAACTTTTTCGATTCGATAACGTCACGAAGCTGGATCGTTTCGCGTTTGCTGTTCGGCACTTCAATTCCGACGAACGCCTTTCCCGGTATTCGATCGATGCGAACTGACTCAGCTTTTAAAGCAAGACAGAGATCGTCAACTAGGCCAGTGACGCGCGAATACTTGACGCCCGGGTCGGGTTTGAACTCGTACGTCGTAACGACCGGCCCGGGACAAATATTTACGACCTTGCCCGCAACGTTGAACTCACGCGTCTTCTCGACCAGTGAGTCTGCCAGCGCGAGCAGTTCCTTTTCCTTCTGCTCGATATGCGGGGCCGCTGGAGTGAGAAGCTGCGAGCTGGGTAAGACGTAATCTTCATACGTTCGCGTCGGCTTGCCCAGATCGATCGGCGGTGCCTCGTCGTCGGAAATCGTCGGTACTGCTTCGCCGTTCAGTTCGTCCGTATGTTTCGTCGGGGTGATCGGGATCGAACCTGATTTCGTGCCCGCTAATTCAACGGCCAGATCGTCGGATAGGATCGTGTCCGGAGTTCTTTCTTGCGGGACTATTGAAGGTGGTGTCGACAGCTCGTCGGCGACGGCGTTGTTCGAAGTCTCAAACGGATTTTGGCCCGCGGCGCCTGCCGCCGCGGCCGCAGCCAACTCGATCGACTTGCTAGCCCTCGTTTTTCGAGACTCGGGGATTGAGATCGTCGGTGAATCCCGCAGCGTTTTTTCTTCGCGGGCACCGCGGCGCTTTTCCTGTCGCTCCTTTGCGAGATTTATCTGCTCGGACCGGGCCTCGCGCCGTTTAGCTTTCCATTCGGAGAAATGGATTCTGAAGTTTTCCCATCCTACTTCGAAATGTCCGAATGCCCATGTCAGGGTAAAGTTCGTGATCAGCAGCACCGACGTTGTCGCAAGCGCAAGAAGCAGAACCGTAGCTCCGACAGTACTGAGTAACCGGACCGAGTAAGTCGTAAATAACGCCCCGAGCACTCCGCCGTGCCATCCGATCAAGCTCGATAGCGCCGACACCGACGCGATGAACAAAGAAAATCCGATGATCTGACTTATACGAGGCCTGAGGCTGACCGACTGAAAAACCCGCCACGCGATCAGGGCAAGCAGCGCCGGAAAAATATAAGCGACGATGCCGACGGCGGAAAAAAGCGCCTCGGCAAGGTTTGCTCCCACGACACCGATCCAGTTTTGTACCTTTTGTGAAGACGCCGTATTGAATGTCGGGTCGGCTTGGTTGTAAGAAATGAGGCAGAGGAAAATAAGTACCGAAACCGCAAGCAGTACGACGGCGATTATTTCATTCAGGCGCGAATGCCGCGTCGGAGCTCCGCCTTTCTTCTTGATAAGCGTTGTTCCGTCCGCCAGGCAGAAGTTCAGATCGTCGTCCTTATAGGTTTCCTTGCAACTCGGGCAAATCTTCATAAAGCAATGACGAGTGATAAGGGATGAGTGACGAGCGCGTCACTGTCACTTGTCACTCGCCGCTCGTCACTCCCTTCTTATATAACAGAAACTCCTTTATAAAGTCATCAATATCTCCGTCGAGCACAGCATCGACATCGGTAACCTCAAACTTCGTTCGGGTATCTTTTACGAGGCGGTACGGATGCAAAACGTAATTGCGGATCTGCGAGCCGAATGAGATGTCCATCTTCGTCGCTTCGAGATCGGCCGAATCGGCCCGGCGTTTTTCCAGTTCGAGCTCATAGAGTTTTGATCGGAGAACCTGCATTGCGACGGCCCGGTTCTGGATCTGCGAACGCTGGTTCTGACATGTCACGACGATGTTCGTCGGAATGTGGGTGATACGCACTGCGCTGTCCGTGACGTTGACGTGCTGCCCGCCCGCCCCCGATGAACGATACGTATCGATGCGAAGATCCTTATCCTGGATATCGACTTCGATATTCTCGTCGATCTCCGGCGACACGAACATCGACGCGAAACTCGTTTCGCGGCTGC
>JANMUW010000416.1:0-5075 GCA_031392105.1 Acidobacteriota bacterium
ATTCAACTACATCAAAAACAGATAACGACAGTTAGGAACGTTTTGGTCGCCGGTCGTCACTATGACGGCCGGCGGTTTTTGTTTTGTAAACAATAATTGGAGCAATTCAAAAAGGCGATGGAAGTGACGAGCGTTCATGGCATGATCGACGGAACGAATGGTCTCATCAGCATTTCCGACCCGCGCGGGCAGCAAGCATTTGATCTGGTCAAGAAAAGTTCAAAGATCAGCCCCCCGTTTTATAATGTCATAGCGGGCTTTGAGATCGGTTCAAGGCGGCGATCTGGAAGTAGCTCCGCTAGGAGCGGAATGATGGTAGAGCGCGGACAATAGTGATACGTCGAGTTCCGTAGGAGCGACATAGCTTGTGCCGCTCCTACGGAGCTCGGTTAGTTTTCTCTGGCCGGACGCTACAAACATTCCGCTCCTACGGAGCGTGAGTTTGCGCGATGCTCGCTTCTTTTTTTTGGTAAGATTGGTCCTTATTCACTGCATTTCATTCGACCAACATGACAAACCAACTGAATTCGTTATCAAACAGTCTCGGTATCGCGCGTTTCAACAAGGTGGCGCTGCTCACACTGCTGGTGGCCTGCGGCCTATTCTCTGCTTACGGGCAGGCAACCCCGATCACGCGACAAGAGACGCTCCGCGGATCAGTCACAGCGGAGCGTGGATGGTGGGATGTGCTGCACTACGACCTCGCCGTACAATTCATGCCGTCGACGAGATCCATCAAAGGCTCCAACATAATTTCTTTCAAGACCGTTAAGCCCGGTCGCAGAATGCAGATCGACCTTCAGTCACCTCTGAATATCACGAAGATCGTTCACAACGGAACGGACTTGAAATTTGAGCGCGAGGGCAATGTCTTTTTTGTCACGTTTGATAAGGAAATCGCGCAAGGTGTCGAAGATAAGGTCCATGTCCTTTATGAAGGTATCCCCAAGGCGGCTACGAATCCGCCATGGGATGGCGGTATCACGTGGGGCCGCGACGATCTTGGAAACTGGTTCATCAATACGACGTGTCAGGGCATAGGTGCGAGCATCTGGTGGCCGAATAAGGATATCGGTTATGACGAACCGGATCGCGGAATGAACATCGCGATCACGGTTCCCGAGGATCTCGCCGCCATCTCCAACGGCCGGCATGAAAAGACCGATCACGATGTCGCCGCAAAAACCAAAACGTATCACTGGAAGGTCGTGAACCCGATCAACAACTACGGCGTTAACGCAAACATCGGCAATTATGTGAACTGGTCCGAAACGTACGACGGCCTCGGCGGAAAGCTCGATATCAACTATTGGGTGCTACCGCATCAAAAAGAAGCCGCGATGACGACTTTCAAAGAAGTGCCGCGGATGCTGAAGGCGTTCGAACATTGGTTCGGCAAATATCCGTTCTACGAGGACGGCTACAAGCTCGTGACAGTTTCATACCCCGGCATGGAACATCAGAGTTCGGTTACGTACGGAAACTACTTCCGCAACGGTTATCGAGAACGAGATGTGAGCTTTACCGGCATCGGCTACGACTTTGACTTCATAATCGTTCACGAATCCGGCCACGAGTGGTTTGGCAACAACATATCGATGAAGGACGCGGCCGACATGTGGATCCACGAAGGGTTCACAAACTACTCCGAGAATCTATTCGTCGAATACTACTGGGGTAAAAAGTCCGGCGCCGACTATGTGATCGGCAGCCGCAGGAACATCGGGAACAGAAGCCCGATAATCGGTACGTATGGTTCGAACCGCGAAGGCTCGGGTGATATGTACTACAAGGGTGGTAATACGCTGCACACTATTCGTCAGATCGTCAACGACGACGAGAAATGGCGCGGCATCCTGATGGGCCTGAACAAGGATTTCTGGCACCAGACGGTGACGACTCAGCAAGTCGAGTCGTACATCTCGCAGCATGCCGGAGTCGATCTGAGCAAGATCTTTGATCAATACCTTAGAACGACTGACATACCGGTGCTGCAATACAAGAAAGAGGGCAACAAGCTTTCGTTCAAATACGACAAGGTTGTGCCGGGATTCGCGATGCCGATCCGGGTGAATATTAACGGGAAGCCGGTTGCGATTACGCCGACGGGAACGCTGCAGACGATAACGACTCCGGAGGAAATCAAAACGTTTGAAGTGGACCGAAATTTTTATGTTGATTATTCTGCGGAGTTGGGATCCTAAGCACCGAAGGTGCGACGTAATTTAGCCAGGGCCAACGGCCCTGGTATGCGACGAAATGGTGCGGCCGCAACGCGGCGGAGTAACTCGAATATTACTCCGCCGCGTTGCGGCTCTCGATTCTATGGGATCCTGGTCCAGGGGCTTCGCCAAAGGCTTCGCCCCTGGCTATTCTACCTCGCACCTTTGGTGCTTCAAGCTCGCGAAATCCCCCTGCCGCGTCGGTTATTTTATGACCTCAACATCCTTCGAACTTACATTCCCGAAATAATCCGCGGCGAACACCCTTAACGTATAGCTGCCGCTCGCAAGCATCGACGTGTCGAGAAAACCTTCGCCGTAGGAATCTCCGTCCACTCGGTTCGTTGCGAGGTAGTCAAAAAAGGTATTCGGCGTGTATCCCGATTGGCTTCCCATGGCGTACGCGAACCGCACTGCATCATTCGATGGCATTCGATCGAATGTGATAGGCCAGACCGGATCACCGAGCGGAGAGCCGTTTGAAAGGAGTTGGTATCCAACCCGATGAACACCGAGCTTTCGTCGCTCCGAATTTCCGTCCATTCTGTCGTACGCCCTGACCACGATCCTCGTCTTTTCAGCCAGCCTGATGTGCGGAGTCTTAGCTTCTGGTTCTAGCTCGACCCAATCGCTTCCAAACAACGCAACGTTTTCGATGACCGGCGAGATCGAATCCGCGATACCCGGCAGCGTGAGTGCCGCAAGCGCATTGATCTCACGTCCGCTTCTTCCGGCGATCAGATGGACGTGATTCATCGCGTTAAGCGTGCCTATCGCATCACCGGCAGAGAACCTTGAGCCGCGAGGCACGCGGACTCCAACGAGCTTTCCAGTCGCATCGCGCTCAAACTGAAATCGCGGATCGTCGAATGTGCGATCGTCTTTGTCGCGCCCCAGTCGCAGGTGTATGTACCCGATCAACGGCAGTCGTAACAATTCGCGCGACGTCCCAAAATTGTCGGCCGAACGCGGATCGAGTACCGTCTCATCCCGGATAAATCTTGTCGTCTCACCATACGCACCGGCGATATCGAGCCCGTTGTGAAACCAGACGGGCTTGTTCTCGGGCGTGACCTCGCCTCGTATCTCTCCGAGTGTCCCGGCGATGTCGCGGCGATTCTGTGGCGGATCGAATGGCCACCGATTGGCCAAGGGTAACGTTTCTTCCTGACGTGCGGGAGATTCTGTCGGCTCCGAAGCGTCGTTCGAAAGAATTCGAATCGCCTGATTGTCGCTGTCCGAGATGTAGATCTCTCTCTGGGAACC
Organism: Acidobacteriota bacterium; assembly: GCA_031392105.1. Taxonomy (GTDB): domain Bacteria; phylum Acidobacteriota; class Blastocatellia; order Pyrinomonadales; family Pyrinomonadaceae; genus OLB17. The sequence goes on from JANMUW010000416.1 coordinate 3,489, forward strand.
AATCGCTAATCCCGATGGACGATTGAACCGGGCTCGCCTCGCACCGCCGTCTTCGAATCCGCGTCTATCGCCGACGAGCGTTTCGAGCCAAGGAAAAACGCGGCGGCCGATGACGCGTATCGCGTTTCCATCGGCGACAAATACGAGCCCCGAATTATCGACCATGATCGCCGTTGGATTGACGAACGTCGCGCTCGACAATGGTCCGTCGACCAGATCCCGCGTGTCCGATCCCGCTAGTGTGTTAACCGTTCCGTTCTGCACAAGAAGGCGCAGCCGGGCGTTGCCCGAATCGGCGATCAGGAGCTTGTCATTCCAGATAGCGATTCCGAGTGGCGTGTCGAATTTGACGCTCGCGCCAATCCCGTCCGAATATCCTCGATCCCTTCCGGCGATCGTCGATACAGTTCCGTCTCGGATCAATCGAATGCGATCGTTGTAAGTGTCGGAAATGTAAATACTGCCTTCGTCCGTGACCGCCAGGCCGACAGGACCGTTGAATGTTGCGCTATGAACTGGACCGTCGTTGACTCCACGAATGCCCTCCACACCTGCGACGATAGTGACCGAACCATCAGACCCGATCTTCCTGATCGTATGCGAACCTGTATCAGCGACGACGACTTCACCGTTTAGAAGAAAGGCAATAGCCGACGGCGTATTGAATCCGGAGGCAACTGTCGTTACATTTCCGTCGGCGCCGATCCGTCGAATCGCTCCTGTGCCGCCATCGGAGAAATATATGTCGTCGCCTTTCACGGCAATTCCGAATGGTTCGCTGATATCCGCCCCCGGAACAGTCGCGACGCGAGTGTAAATGAGAGGAGGCGGATCGGCAGAGAAGTACTTACACCCGCTGAGAAGAATGAGAGCTACGGCGACAGAAAGTAGGGAAATTTGCTGGAGCTTGTGTTTGGCGATGATCATTTGATGAACTGGAGGACTATCCACTTACAACTATCCATTATCCACTGAAGAAGAATCCATCCGATGAAGATTTTTGATCTCTTCAGTGGATAGTGGGTAGTTCTTAGTGGATAGTTTAGTCTGCTCGACAGGCAGGACGAAATTCGCTATCATCCAACTTCACGTGGTGAGTTATTGCAACTTGCGGCCACGTAAAATAAACGGCTAAACAGCAAAGAGCTTAATGTTTTAGAAAAGACTCTGTGCTGGATAGCATGGAGTTTTTTATTTGCGATTTGCGACCGCATTTCGGTCGTCCGCCGAGATCCAACTTGGTGCTACGAATAATGAGATCGCAAATCGAGAATCGAAAATAGAAAATATGCCCGGCTTTCTGGATCTATTAAAAGAAAAGATTATCGTCTTTGACGGTGCGATGGGGAGCAATCTCCAGGCTCTGAATTTGACTATCGACGATTGGGGCGGGCCGAATTTCGAGAACTGCTCCGAGAATCTTCTGTACACGCGCCCCGACGCGATCGAGAAAGTCCACACAGATTTTCTGGATGTCGGATGCGATGTGATTGAGACCAACAGCTTCGGCGGGAGCGAGGTCGTGCTGGTAGAGTTTGGGATCGCGGATAAGACTTACGATGTGAACCTGAAGGCGGCCGAACTCGC
>JANMUW010000435.1:0-18519 GCA_031392105.1 Acidobacteriota bacterium
AACGTCATCGAACAGGTTGTCAGTGTCGGCGAGACGACGATAGTCCAGGACGCGTGGGATCGGGGCCAAAAGGTCGAAGTGCACGGCTGGATCTATACGATAGCCGATGGCATCTACAGGGATTTGAAAGTAAGCGTTAGATCGCTCGAGCAGCTCGACACAATGCGGGACGGGACATTTACAAAAGGATTGGCCGGCAAAGTATGAGAACAGTTTCAAATTCATGGCCGGTTGCGGTAAAAAGGCGAGCAGGCTTTTGCATCCTGCTGCTTTCTGCCTTCTGCCTTCTGCCCTCTGCCTTCGGTCAGGTGTCCCGCAAGCCGTCGCCGACCCGCGAACCTACGGGCGCGATGGACAAGCAGCCGGACTCAAAGAAGAACGCGCTTCTAAATGTACAGTCGCAGTCCGAGTTTGATTCGATCGCTCGCGTATATCACCCGAACACGACGTACGCTCTGCCGCACGCGATGTTCGTGATCGATCGACGTGCCGGAAATAAGATTTATTTCGTCAATTCGCAGCGGTTCCGATTTCACAAAGATTTTTTGCTTGCGACATATCTCGTCCCGCGTGGAGCTGACGTTTTCAAACCGATCTATATCGACGAGGACAGACGCTTCATCGTCGGGACCATCGCTTGGCAGAAGCCGGTCGAGAAATTCACATGGGAACTTTGGGAAGGTGACCTCGCAACCGCCGAGCATATCAAGTCTGCAAGCGCGGCGATCAACAAACACTTCTTCGCTCCCGTTTCGTTCAAGCCGAATTCGCTTCGACAGGAAGACGTATCTGAAACGTTGGGTCTCGATCGCGTCCTTCAGAGTGATCTGAATAAGAATCAGGCTTATCTCGCACTCAACACCGGCGAGGCGGTCGGGCGAATTCACATCATCGACAAATTGGATGACACCGTCGAGATCGGCGACAACGAGATAGTCGTTTTAAAGGAGCTGCCTCAGTCATTGCCACCGGTTCGCGGCATTATCGTCGCCCAGCCCTCGACGCCGCTGTCGCATATAAACATTCTCGCCAAAGGCTGGAACGTCCCCAACATTTACATCAAAGACGCGGACAAATTGTTTCGCGAGTACGATACGTACGTCCTCAAGCTGAGTGCGACCCTGACGGGTTACAAGTTCGAGCGAGCCTCGATAGACGATATCAAGGACAAATTTCGGTCACCTGATCAGCAGATCCCACCGGTGAATCTGACGATCAAGAAAATTGCAGGCCTTCGTGAGATGCGAAAGAAGGACAGCATTACTTACGGCTCCAAGGCGGCGAACCTCGGCGAGATGCTCAATGCCCGCGTCATTGGCGTGACCGTACCCGACGGATTTTCCGTCCCGTTCTATTGGTATAAGGCATTCATGGAATCGAACGGCTTGCACGAACGCATCGACGAATATCAGGAGGATCTGGACTTCGTTCACAATCCGCGTGTTCGGCGCCAAAAGCTCGAGGAGTTTCGTAACGCGATCCAGAAGGGTAAGTTCGACGCCGGACTCCGCCGTGCGATCATTCAGAAATGGCGTGTCCAACTCGGCGGTCGTGCCGTGTTCGTGCGGAGCTCTTCAAATTCCGAGGACCTTCCCAACTTCAGCGGTGCGGGTCTGTATTCGAGCGTGCCTAATGTAAAAGAAGAAGCGAAGCTGATCGAAGCCGTCAAGAAGGTCTGGGCGTCGCTCTGGAAGTTCGAAGCGTACGAGGCGCGTGTCAGAAATTACGTCAGTCAAAAAGATGTCTACATGTCAGCCCTCATTCAGCTCGGCATCGACATGACAAAGGGCGGTGTGATGATCACGAAAGATCCGTTCGATATCGAGAATAAGGACGCCGTGTACATCAGTGCCGTTTGCGGACACAATTCGAAAGTCGTCGACAATAGCGGCTTGCCCGAGCAGATCCTGTTCAATCCAAGGTCGAACTCGGTCATCGTCATGACTCTGTCGCAGCAGGAGAGTGCACTGGCGTTCGACGATAACGGAGATCTTAAAGAGACGAGTGACAAATGCGCCAACGCTCACAAGCGCGTGTTGACCGACCTGCAGGCGCGAACCCTTGCGAAGACGGCGATCGACATTCGACGGATCTTTGGTAAGAGAGAACAGGACATCGAGTGGGGCATCATGAACGGGCGCATCTACATCGTCCAGGCCCGCCCGTATATTGAGTAAAAGTAGTCAGTAGTCAGTAGTCAGTTGTCAGTAGGCAGAACGTGGTTTTGATGCGACGTTCTTGTCACGTAACGGGAGCCGTAGTGACCGGGGTCTTTAGGAAAGCATATGAAGCAATTCTTAATTCTGAGCTCAGCTCTATTTTTTCTTGGATGTAACAACGCCGCGCCTGTCGCGAATTCAACTCGCACGATCAACGCTGCGCAGCAAACGAACGAAGCGCAGAGCGTTCTTGCGCACTCAAGCGAAGGCCAGACGCCCAAGCCGATGAATACGAACGGCGCGGGTAAAATGTCATCGGGTGGCGATCCGATCGATACGTCGAAGTTTGACGCTGCGATCGCATCAGCAGAAAAAGAAATTAAGGCGAAGCCTTCCGACGACGACGCGAAAGGCGCTATGGCCCAGGCTTATTTCGAACGCGGCTTCGCGTTGACTCAAGCTCGTCAGTACGCTTCGGCGCTTGGTGATTATCGACGAGCACTAAAGTTCGATCCGGATCACGAAGAATCGAAAAAGTGGATCGATCAGATCGTCAGCATATACACGATGTTGAAGAAAGACGCGCCGAAAGAGGGCTCCGAACCGCCGCCGCTGCCATTCAAGAAGGAAGCGTGAGTGAAATATTTTTAGGTTTCGACTGAAGAAAAGAGCGGGGCGGGGCAGGCCGGCCTTCCCGACCTGCGAATGTAAATAGCTTGGTCTGTCCTTTCAAATTGGTCTGGTCTATCGAATCTCGTTTGCAACATTCGCAGGTTAGGAAGGCGGGCTTGCCCCCGCCTCTAAGAAATTACGATGAGAAACCGAACTCTTATCCCGATCGTCGCGATCCTGGTGATTTTCTCGTCGGTATCGCTTGCGCAAACCACAACTCGCATCAAGTTCAGGCGCGGTGCAGTTCGCGCTGATGTGTCGGGAAATCTGAACAGTTTCAAAGGCAAACGGACCTTTGTCATTCGAGTACGAGAAGGACAGACACTTCGCACCGAGCAGATCGGCGGCGCGTCCAGACGAATCACGATCTTCGTGAAGGATGCGGCGGGAAATGAAGCTGCTGATTCGGACGCATCGTGCAACGATCGCAAGGAAGTTTCTCCTACCGTAGCCGGCGACTACACAATAGAAGTCGTTGAATGCCGGAAAGCCGATCCGTGGCGCGGGCGTTTTACATTTCGCGTGACGGTTCGGTAAACTAACGGCTTTGATTTCAGGGCGACTATGGTCGCCGCTCTTATTGGTCCCATACGACCTATAAGACCTATAAGACTTATGGCAATTTCGGCAAACGATATCAGAAAGGGAATGGTTATTTTGCATGAGGGCTCGCCCGTTAAGGTGATGGAATTCCATCACCATACACCGGGCAATCTGCGTGCGATGGTGCAGGCAAGGCTGAGGAATCTGCTGACGGGAAACTCATTTGAATTCCGATTCCGTTCGAATGATACGCTCGAAAAGATCACGCTCGAACAGCACAAGATGGAGTACCTCTACTCCGACGGTTCGCATCATCACTTCATGAATTCGGAGAACTACGAGCAGGTCGCGCTGACCGAAGAGGAACTCGGCGACGCGGCTCAATGGCTGATGCCGGGACTCAAGATCGAGGTCGAGTTTTACGATGGCACTCCGATTGGCGTCGCACTTCCCGCGTCAATGGACCTGACCGTAACGCGGACCGATCCGCAGTTAAAAGGTGCGACGGCTTCGAATTCGAATAAACCTGCAACGCTTGAAAACGGCGTCACTGTTTCTGTTCCGCCGTTCATCGCAGAGGGCGAAAAGATCCGCGTCAATCCGGCGGAGTCGAAGTATATTGAGCGGGTGAAATAGTTTGCAGAGTTTCACTGTTGTAGAGTTGCAGAGTCCCTCGCGAGGAGTTCTGCAACTCTAAAACTTTCTGTAACCTCTGAAACTTGATGCTCTTCTTTTACAGCCTCATCCTGGCTTTCGGCTTCCTTCTAATGCTGCCGCTATTTCTGCTGCGGCGGGAAAAGTACGCGAGCGGATTCCAACAGCGGCTCGGAAACTATCCCGAATTCAACCACGACGGTCGCGAGGTGATCTGGCTGCACTGTGTTTCTGTCGGCGAGACGAACGCCGCAAGACCGTTGGTAGATCAACTGCTCGAGAATTTTCCCGATCACCGTCTTGTCATCTCTACGACTACGAAAACCGGTCAAGAACTCGCAAAGAAAATATTTGCCGGAAAAGCCGACGCGATCTTTTACTTCCCTTTCGATTTCAAAATCAGCGTTCGCCGGGCGCTCGCGAACTATAAACCCTCGCTCATTCTCTTGATGGAGACCGAGATCTGGCCGCGATTCATCCGTGAAGCGAAACTAAGCGGAGCGAAGATCGCGATCGTCAACGGAAGATTGTCGCAGAGATCGTTCGATCGATATTCGCGAGTTAGTCCATTCGTTAAGAACGTTCTAGCGGACATCGGTGTCGCGCTGATGCAAGGCGAAGCCGACGCAAAACGCATGATCGATCTCGGTATCGACGCGAGTAAAGTCGCCGTGACTGGAAATCTAAAGTTCGACCAATCCTTGGCTGAGGTTGATGCTGAATTGACGGACCGACTTCGATCGCGTTTTTGTGTGGGCCCCGAAAGGCCGCTCATCATCGCGGCTAGCACCCATGAGCCAGAAGAACAGTACGTGCTCGATGCATTTGAGGGTGAGATCCGAAATGCGTGCCGGCTAATGATCGTCCCTCGACATCCGGAACGCTTCGACGCGGTCGCAAAGCTTCTTCGCAACTCGGACCTTTCCTTTGTCCGCCGAAGTTCACCGCCGTCCAACGACGACAAGACCGCGGATCTGATACTCCTCGACACGATAGGCGAACTCCGAGCCGCAATCCCACTCGCCGAGATCGTTTTTGTCGGAGGCAGCCTGATACCGCACGGAGGTCAGAGCATTCTTGAGCCGGCGGCAGAGGGCAAGGCAATAATCACGGGGCCATACACGGAGAACTTCGATACCGTGGTTAAGGCCTTTCTCGAGCATGGTGCGATAAGTCAAATGCCGGTTCCGACGGAGGGCACGCGGGAGTCAGACATTTTACATGAAGCGTTCGCTGAGTTGTTTGATTATCCAAATAAGCGGGTGGAACTGGGTCGCAATGCGCTCGAGCTGATGCGCCTCGGCCGCGGAGCAACGCAACTTACCGTTGAACGAATTCGGGGCATGATACTTTCCGACAACCTGAAAACTGAAAACTTTTGATTTACCTCTTCTACATCTTCGCTGCGGTGCTGATCTACTTCAGCTACAAATCCTTTCGCGGCGGGCTCGACTATCTGAATTATTTCAAACAGGAACTCGCGAGGCCTCTACCGGAATACTTTCCCTTCGTGACGATTTTTGCGCCGTGCAGGGGTATCGATCAGGACATGCTCGAGAACCTCGATGCGTTGCTTTCGCAAGATTATCCGGAGTACGAAGTCGTTTTCATCGTTGATGAACAGAGCGATAAAGCGACGGGGCTGATCGAGACGGCGTGGCGTGAGGCAAGGCGCCAAGTTAAATTGGTCGTCGCGCCGAAAGCGACAGATTCGAGTCAGAAGGTCACGAATCTTCGCGAAGGCATCCCGTACTCCGATCCCGCGTCTGAGATTTTCGTATTCGTCGATTCGGATGTGCGCCCGGCGAGATTGTGGCTGTGCAATTTGATTGCTCCGCTATCGGACGCGAATGTCGGCGCGGCGACCGGCTACCGTTGGTTCATTTCGAAAACCGAGACGATCGCTTCGGAAATGCGCGACATGTGGAATGCGTCGATCGCATCTGCGCTCGGTGCGAATCGAGAGACGAATTTCTGCTGGGGCGGCTCGACGGCGATCAGGCGTGAAGTTTTTGAGGGCCTCGACATTCGCGAAAAATGGCGAGGAACACTGTCGGATGATTTCACGATGACGCGTGCGCTAAAAGACGCAGGGCTGGAGATCTACTTCGTGCCGTCGGCTCTAACACCCTCGGTCGAAGACAGCACAATGCGCGAGCTTGTCGAATTCACGACACGTCAGATGAAGATCACTCGCGTCTACATGCCGAAATTGTGGATCATGTCATTTCTTGGATCCGGCTTGTTCACATCGGTGATGGTGACGTCGATATTGATCGTGCTGTTCAGCTCAAAAAATGATCTGCCGGTGGCCGCTGCGTTATTCACGCTTCTTTCGGTTACGGTTTTCAGCATTGGCAAATCCTGGCTGCGCGTGAAGGCCGTGAGCCTGGTCCTGAACCGGTACGAATCCAAACTTCGCCGCCAGATGCTGCCGCAGATCACGTTGTGGGCGGTTACCCCGGCTCTGTTCCTTTACAACTGTTTCGCGGCCTGGCTTTCTCGTCGGATTACATGGCGTGGAACAACGTATGAGATGGTTGCCGCGGACAAGACGCTGGTCCTCAAACCCGGCGCGAGCTAAACAGTGATATCATTGTTCGAAATTGGTTCTTTGTTTGTAACAGATAGCCGGACAATGGCATCTAACGTCGTATGAAAAACGAACCCAGGGTAAATCTCTTTGCGGTACTCACCTGCATTTTGCTGTCCGCAGTCGCTTTTTTTGGGCAAGTGCCGACGATGCCAGCACCGCCGTCCGGCAAGGCCCCGATCATCATAATCCCGGGCCTCACGGGGTCGAATCTCATCAACAAAAGAACCGGCGAAGAGGTGTGGTTCAGGGCAAGGCGCGCTAAAGATGACGACATTCGATTGCCGATCTCTCCGGATCTTTCCCGAAATCGTGACGACCTTATTGTGAAGGACATCATTCGTAAGGTTGAATTCTTCAAGGTCCTGCCCGAGATCGAAGTTTATGAGCGGTTGATCGACGGGTTGCAAACTCGCGGCGGTTACAGAGAAGCGAATTGGAACACCGCGACGCGAAAAGATTCGGCCGACACGTTTTTTGTTTTCCCTTACGACTGGCGCTTGGACAACGTCGACAATGCAAAGCTTCTCGTTCGGAAGATCGAATCGCTGAAGCGCCGGCTCGGGAGATCTGACCTCAAGTTCAATGTTGTCGCACATTCGATGGGAGGCCTGATCGCGCGCTATGCGGCGATGTACGGTTCCGCAGATTTGACCACGGGCCCACCCCGTCCGACCTGGGCGGGAGCAAGGAACTTTGACAAGATCTTCCTACTTGGCACCCCGAGTGGAGGATCTGTCATGGCGCTGGATGCCCTGCTCAACGGCTTCTCGTATGTTGGCGGAGGGTTGAACTTGCCATTCATTCAGGACATCAGCCGGTTCGACGCTTTTACCATCCCCGCGATCTACCAACTGCTGCCGCACGATGGTGCTCTGTTGGCATATGATGAAAATCTGAAACCCATGACCATCGATCTTTACGATCCCGCTGAGTGGGAGAAATATAATTGGGCGATCTGGCAGGATGATGGGTTCACGAAAAAATTCAACCCGTCGGAGCAAAAGAATGCTCGTCCGTTTTTTATCGCTACACTCGCTCGTGCAAAACAGTTCCAGGCCGCTCTTGATGCGACCACGAACGGAAAGCCATCGGTGTCATTTTATTTGATCGGTGGCGATTGCAAGCCGACGCCGGCGGGCATGTTGGTGATCCGCGACGAAAAAAAGAATCGCTGGGAGACGCGCTTTAAGGCTAATGGATTCACACGTTCGAACGGCGAAAAGGTAAAGGACACTGAGGTCGAGCCGCTCATGCTCAGTGTAGGGGACAGCGTCGTGACAAAAAGCTCTCTCGAAGGCGAGAACAGAAGGATAGGCTCCAAGGTCGTGATGCCGGTCGCCGGGGAACTATTTCAGTGCGTTGGACACAACAAGCTTGTTACAAGCCCCGAGGTCCAGGATAAGTTGTTTGCGTTCCTGGCTGCATCTCCCCCACGTCCTTAAGGAGAAAGTGATCATGATAAAGAACCTGTTCAGCGATGACGACCCTGCACCCGAAGCCGAGCCAAAGTCGGCACATCGCACACCGAATAGCAGCGTTCTGAGTTTGTTCGATTCAAACGATGATGGCGATAAAGAAGATTTCGTTATATCTGAGGCAGAGCCGGAATCAATTGCTGAGACCGTGCGGCGGAGCGGTCTGGCCTATACCGCCGGTATCGCGTTCTTCGCGGCTGTGGTCTTCATGTTGATACTGGGATGGGGAGCTGATGTACTGCTTGGGACGTCGCCGTGGGGCATTGTCGGGGGCATAGTTCTTGGCTCTGTCATCGGTTTCGTGCAGTTTTTCAGGCTAACGTCACAGATCTTCAAGAAATAACTCCCTGCCTTTGAACTTTTTACCCTTCCTTTGTAGAATTTAAGGTTCGCAATGGGCGACGATATTGAACCTACGGCCGAAGCGGCGGAGATAATCCGACCGCCATCTCATGAGAGGATCTTGTGGATAATGGCGATTCTCGGCATTGCGGGCGGAATCGCAGGGTTTGCGTTCATATCAGTGGAGTTCGGACTCGGTATTCTGATCGGCACCGCCCTCGCGTTCGTTAATTATTACTGGCTGAAACGTTCTTTGCGAAAAATATTCGGAGCGGCGGAGTCCGGCGAAAAGCCAAGGATGCTGGCTGGCAAGTATTTTGCCAGGTACATCGTCCTTGCTGCAATCGTGGCGGTGATTTACGCCACTGGAATTCTACCGATCGTCGCAATTGTGATCGGTTTGGCGGCATTCGGATTCGCGGTAGTCGTGGAGGGATTCATTCGTATCTTTTCGACCATAGGGTCGGAACCACGCGCGTGAGTGGCTGGCTGGCAGGACCAGATCAGTTTGCAAGATTTTATTCTAGCGTCACACCATCTGCTTACGCGGTGGTCCTGACTTGAATTTTATTATGTTTCTATTTGCCGAAGGCGGACATCATGAACCGCTCATCGTCGAGTTTATAAATCACTATTTAGGTGAGCCGCTATATCGAATTCAGATGGCGACCACGCACAAGTGGTGGACGGCTTTCTTTAGTAATTTTGACACGACGCCCGAGGCGGTTTTTGGTGGCGAGTATACGCCCCAAAACGCGATCCCCTGGTACACGATCATGTTCGTGATCGCTTGTATCCTGACGATCATCATAATCCGAATTTTGAAGGGAAAACTTTCGGAGGACGATCCGAAGGGTGGACAAATGACCCTCGAGGCAGGCTTCCTCGCGATCAAGGATCTCGTCGTCAAAGTCATTGGCGAACACGGGTTTCGATACTTTCCGGTTGTCGCGACCTTCGCTTGTCTGATCCTCGTCTCGAACTTGATGGGTCAGTTCCCGATCTTCATGTCGCCAACCGCGTCTGTGAACGTTACGTACGCTCTCGCGATCTCGTCGTTCGTATATTACAACTACGTCGGCATCAGCGAGAACGGTATCGTCAAACATTTGGCTCACTTTACGGGGCCCCGTCTCCCGCTGGTGATGACGCTGATCATTACACCACTCATCTTTACGGTTGAGCTGATCAGTAACATGATCCGCCCGTTCACGCTTGGTGTGCGTCTCTTCGCGAACATGTTCGCGGACGAAAAGATCTTTTTGGAGATCACGAATCTTTATCCGCCGTTCACGCAGTTCTTACTGCCTTTGTTGTTGACGGCTCTTGGGGTTTTTGTTGCGTTCGTACAGACGCTCGTGTTTTCGCTGCTCTCGATGATCTACATCAGCGAAGTTTCGCATCCGCCGCATGATGATCATGCTCACGACGGACACGCCGATGATGTTGCGCACGGCGACACTGCCGTAGCGCATGCATAAGGAAGGGACGACAAACTTTAGTTTGTCGCAGAGGTGGATGACAACACCACCCGTTTTTGAAATTTGAAAACGGAACCTGGCTCGGCAGGAACTGTCGAGCGGTCAGAATTGCGGAGCCGGTTAGTCTGGTTTCGCTCAATCGACAAACTGAAGTTTGTCGTCCGAAGGAGTCGTTGTTTGAGAACTTGCGATTTATAGCAGATATGCCCGCACGCTACAGGAGCCCGGACTCTAAGGAGTATAAAATCCGAGGCATACCGGAAGCGAGGCGAAATAATACCAGCAGAGCAAGTTTAAGACGCGATTCTCCTGACGGAAAGTAGGATAGAAAAACAGGAGATATAAAAATGAAAAACTTAAGATATTTGTTTTTTGCGACCTTAGCAATCGTCGTTTCGGCTCTGCCGGCGATGGCCCAGGCCGGTGCAGCTGCCGGAGACAATAAATTCACCGTTAATGCTGCGAAGGCGATCGGAGCCGGTGTCGGATTCGGCCTCGCTGCCGGTCTCGCCGGTATCGGACAGGGACTAGTGGGTTCGCGTGCTGCCGAAGGTGCCGCTCGTAATCCGGGTGCTGCCGGTACGGTCCAGACGCTTATGATCATTGCTCTTGCTCTGATCGAATCGCTGGTTCTATTCGCTCTGCTCATCGCGTTCGTCGTGATCAAACCGGTTAGCGATCAGTAATATCGCAGCTCGTTTTAACGGTTGCGGACGCCAGTTATAATAAACCGGCGTCCGCATTTTGTTTTGCAACCTCTAAAGGTACGAGGCGTTCTAAAAAGAGATGACTGGAGAATTCGAAGGAAAAGATCTGGCGGAAAAGTACGAGGTCGGCGAGCTGATCCGTCGCGGTGAGATCGGCGATCTCTATCGCGGCAGGCACATGTTCATGGATCGGAGCGTAACCTTGCGCATCGTTCCGCGCGCGCTTGCCGTCGACGACCTGATCGTCCGCCGATTTTTTGAGGAAGCGAAAACTGCATCGCGTATTAATCATCCCAATGTAATGAACGTCATCGATTTCGGATCGGCATCCGACGGAATCGTCTACGCCGTATACGAAGGTGAGAATGGCGAAACGTTGGAAGAAGTGATTCGCAATTCCGGAAAACTCGAGGCGAGTGCGGCCATCGATATCGCGAAACAGGCCTCGGCTGGATTGGCAGCGATCCATTCATACGGAGTCGTACACGGCAATCTGACGCCGGAGAATATTCTTATTTCTAACGATGAGTTCGGACAACCGCACGTCAAGCTTTTTGGCGCTGGCTCGGCGGGTCCAATGTCCGCCGAACGACCTGATAGTGAGCCTGTCGGCGCGGATTTCGCTTATCTTGCTCCAGAACAGTGTTCGGGCTCTGACGAACCGGATGCACGCTCGGACATTTATTCGCTCGGCATAGTCGCATACGAAATGCTCGCAGGTGAACCGCCGTTCACGAGTGAACGTCCGTCCGATGTCTTGTTGAAACACACCGACGAGGCGCCGCCTCCTCTTTCCTCGTTCCGGTCGGATATTCCACCGACGATCGAGCCAGTCCTGCTAAAAGCGCTGGCAAAAGATCCGGAGTTGAGATATCAAACCGCCGGCGAGTTTGGTGACGATCTTACACGCGTCGCTGAAGGCCAGCCGGCTCTCGCAGCTACCGGCGCTGCCGCGGATGGAAATAATATTTGGAAGACGGCGTTCATCGTTCTTGCTGGCATCTCGCTGCTTTCTCTATTCCTGATCTATGCAACCTCGACCAAGCAGACAAACCCGATGACATCGTTGCAGCCGGACGCTAACGGTCAACCGGTTCAGCCGATCAATCCCGCGACCGGCGCCGAGGAACAGAATCTTGTTGCAATGCCCGGAATGATGCCGGAGATCATAGGGAATTCGAATTCGAATGGAACCGTACCCGGAGCCGCACCCGGAGGCGATGGTTACAATCCATGGGCGAGCGGTGCTCCGCCGGCAGGCGCACCGCCGCAAACTTATACGGGGCCAGGTGGCACGACAATAAATATTCCGCCTGGACAGAGTCCATTCATGCAGGACTTACCGGCCGGTTGCTCGGTCACTCCGACCGGATTGGTTCTATGTCCGGTGCCCGTAACAACGCCGAAACCGACTCCAACTCCAAAGTTACCGCCGGCGAATGCGAATACGTCAGCAACTCCGGCTGCAACGCCAGCGAAGACTCCGGCCCCGACGCCGGCTAAGACTCCCGCGCCTGCAAAATCACCCGCGGCGAACCCCGCATCCTCGACGACAGGAGACAGCGAAGACAAGCAGCTCCGTTAGGAGCGAAATGTTTGTAGTAATGCATCAGCCAAGAATGAAGCTCCGTAGGAGCGGCATATGCGTGTCGCACCTACGGAGCTTTGAAGATATGCGGGTACGGTTTCTACAAACATTTGGCTCCTACGGAGCCGACTGATCCTACCGCGGTACCTCGACCGTCTTAAGAATATCCGATATCACCGCGTCGGTGGTCGCACCTTCGAGCTCAGCCTCGGCTCGAAGTGCGAGCCGGTGGCGAAGAACCGGCATAGCAATGTCGCGGATGTCGTCGGGGGTCGGAAAATCGCGTCCACGGATAGCGGCAAGAGCCTTCGAACAGAGGAGCAATGCGATTGATGCACGCGGGCTCGCACCGTACAGGATCGTCGGATGACTTCGCGTCTTTCGAACAATATCGACGATGTATTTTTGTACGCCCGGCTCCATCCGCATCTGCCGGACTTCGAGCCGGCAATTCTGAATCACGCTCGGGCCGGACAGCGGGACGATATTCAATCGCTCTAAATGGTGCGAGTTAAATCCAGCGTCCCATCGTGCAACGATCTCCTGCTCATCCTCCTGAGCCGGATAGTCGATGATGATCTTCAACAGAAATCGATCGAGCTGAGCTTCCGGCAGCGGATAAGTTCCCTCGTACTCGATCGGATTCTCGGTTGCGAGAACCGTGAAGATCGGCGATAGCGGATACCGCTCTCCGTCTATCGTCGTCTGCCGCTCTTCCATCGCTTCCAGAAGCGCCGCCTGCGTCTTCGGCGGTGTACGGTTTATCTCGTCAGCAAGCAGGATGTCCGTAAAGATCGGTCCATGTCGCAGTGAGAACTGCGACGACTGCATGTTGAAAACGTTAGTGCCTGTGATGTCGGACGGCATCAGATCGGGCGTGAACTGAATACGCGAGAACTGTGCGCCGAGAATCTGTGACAGAGTTTTTACTGCAAGCGTTTTTGCGGTACCGGGTACGCCCTCGAGCAGTGCGTGCCCTTCGGCTAATACCGCGACGAGGATCTGCTCGATAACTTCGTCCTGACCGACGATCGACTTTCGGAGCTCGTTCAGGATGTGGGCGACGGTTGATGGTGTGTAATTGAGCATTATTCTTGAGTTCCTGTCGCCAAAGGTGACGAACATTAAAGCCTAGGGTGAGCGAGCGAAGGGAGCGTAACCGTAGGCTACGAGTCGAAGGTAACGCGACCCTGAAGGGGTCGGCCAATGTCGTGACCTTAACCTGGGGTTGCGGCTTTCGGCCTTTACCCCAGGCTTTAATTTTCGTCGCCCTCGGCGACAAGACAGAGATCGCTAGCCACGAACCAGTCGCGAGGTACATCCATAGTCGCGTCGCCCGCTACTCCCATTACGTAAAATCAAAAAGCGTCTTGATCGCTAAAATAAAAACGGTAGCTACGAATATTCGCCTTATCCAAATCTCATCCATTCGGGATGCGTAATGAGCACCGACAAACGCTCCGGCGAACATCGCAACTGCTAAAAACATCCCAAGTCGGTAATCTACTAAACCTTGCCACATAAAGATTAGAGTGGCAATTCCCGACGAAAAAACGTTTATGAATTTGGTCGCTGCGACTGATTCGGAGAAACTCATCGCGGCGAACGTAACCAACGTTGCCGTCAATACAGTGACGTATCCTCCGCTATAGAGCCCTCCGTAAATCGCAAGGAGGAATGCGAGAACGTACGTTATCGCCGATGCCGGATGTTTTGCGGGAAAAGGCTGTTCATCCGGATCCCTTGAACCGGTATGTCGAGCCAGGGTGAAGATAACCATCACGATCATTGCGATGGAAACGATGATCTTGATCGACTGATTGGTGATCACACCGACCAGCAATGCACCAATCGCCGAGCCGACTACCGTGAGAATGACCAGCGGAGTCAGCTTCCCAAACTTGATGCTTCCCTGCCGTACAAACGGAATGGTCCCGCCGATCGCCATGAATGTCAGCCCGAACATGTTCGTCGCGATCGCGACCTTCTCATCAATGCCGAACTGAAACATTACCGGGACGGTTACCAGAGAGTTGCTGCCGGTAACAACGCCGACGATACTCGTCGCGAAGAAAAGCAGGATGAGGAGAATAAGGTTTGATGAAGACATCGTCTACAAGCCTTTCCTCGCAACACGCTTGAGTCCGAGCTTGTTCTCCAAATCCCGGAGCCGCTCAATGATCGAGACCGTATCCTTCTTGCTGATCGGCTCGCCGTGAATTACGTCTTCGCAACGGAACATCAGATCTTCCAGTTCGTGAGCATCGCCGCGTATCCGCTCCGCTATCCGCTGTGCGATCTCCTTACGCGTGGCAGTCGTGTTGTCGACACCGACAAGCGCACTGACGCGTCGGCGAAAGTCCGTGTAAATATTTTCGATCGCCAGATCGTAGGCGCGTGTGCGTTGCTGAAGCTCAGCCATGGCCGAAACATATTCGAGTTTTGAAAGCCGGCTCGGTTCCCGGTCCGGTATCGGCATGGCGAATCGCCGGCTCTGCGTAAAGAAGATGAGGGCGACGACCAAGCCGCACTGAAGAAATAACGCGATCACCGGTGTTCCTTCGAAGTATTGGAACAGCCGATTGTTGTTCGCACCATATCCGTGGTGATATTCGTCGAAAGCGATGAGGCCCCCGCCCGAGGTCACAAGATTTATCGCGAGCTGCGAGTTGTCGACAAGGTTGATGCCGTTGTTCGAGACCAGGTACGGGTCGGAGAGAATGATCACTCGTCCCTCTGAGAACGGCGCTTCGACAAGCAGAGCGTCTCCAGGGCCCCCGCCGATATGCGTGATGGGGGCTTGGAAAGCGGGCCCCTCGTCAAGGGTTTCCTCCGCCTCGAGGTCACGAACTTCATATCCGTCAGCGGCCTTCTTTATTGGCGGAGGGGGCGGCGGAGCTTGATAAGATCCGTAATAGTCAGGTGACGGCGAAGGTGATGCCGCCCCGCTACCCTCTTCGGTTGCTAGTCCGTTTTTCGGCAAGGTAACGTCGCTGTATCGCTCGACGTTTACCGAAGACGCGAACCGCGATGCCTGGACAGCGTTGACGCCTTGTGCGAAGTAGGACGGCTGGATGGGTTTCTGCGCCGATTTCTCGGCTATCATCTGTTTTTGGTCGGTTGCGTCGACTCCGTAGAGATCAGGACTCACTTGAGGCGGCACCGACATCTTCCACTGTGTGGTTGTGACAAGCAGCTCAGCCGAGGGTTCGCGATCGATCAGCACGAGCGTCCCTCCCGCCGAAACCCACCCCATGAGTTTTGTGTTTTCTTCGTCACTCAGATCCCGACGCAGCGGTCCGATCATCACGAATACGGCCGGGGTGTCTTCATCGTTTGGCGAGAGTGTGTCGAGAGACGTCTGCCAGCGCGTAACGTTTCGACCAGTCTCGGCGAGCAGGGCGTAAAACGCCTGAGTCCCCGTGCTGCCGGAGTTATAAGTGGAACGGTTCGGTGCAAACTCGGCGTCGGGAGTTTTCTCTTTTTGCACATAGGTCGCCGCATTCAGTCCGGCAAGCAGGAGGACCAAAAAAATAAGCACTAGGAAGATTAGAAGTTTCTGCTTCATCGGTTAAGCAACTTCGATCTATACGCTACGGATCGCCTCTTTATAATCATCGCGGAATCTTGCCCAATCCTCGTCGCCCGATTCCTGAAATCCATACCAATGCCGCTCGAATGAATCGGTCACGGTTTTCATCCGCGGATGAAGCTCGCTACGTGATCGAACGTCTCTAAGATAATCACGATTCGTTTTATTGCGTGCGAGCCCGATCACTTTCCGGTCGCTCAGATCGCAGAGCAGCGCAATATAGCCCTTACGAATAGCACCGCGGAGATTTCCTTCACGTGCCAGCCGTTCGGCTTCGGCAAAGAGATCAACCGCTGTCGCGTCTTCGCTTAGCTGTTCACCAAGGATGACGCGCTCTTTCTTTTTCTTTGGCTTTCGGTTGCGCCTGAGCTTGGGAAAGAGGAGCGGAATGATCTTGTAAACGAGAAATCCGAGCAGACCGAGCAAGGCGGCATAAAGAAGTACCTGGAGTACAACGGTTAAGTAGCCAAGACCGGAAAACGCTTCCGGCGAAACGTTCGGTTTCGGAAAAAGACTCTCGAGCCATTGAAGGAATTCAGTCAGCCACTTTTGAAAAATGCTTTCCTGCTTCTGTTGCGGCTTCTGATATTCCTCACGTCGCAAGATCTCAGCAAGTTTTTGTTTGTCCCGATCCTTTGTTTGATCAACTGCCGCGCGTTCTTCGAGCTCCTCGAGCGTGAAGATGATCGTAGACAGATATTCACGGATCTCGACCGTTTGTAAGAGCTGCTTTTTGACATCAGTCTCAGATTCAAGACTGCGGATCTTATCGAGGAGCCAGCCGTTCGTCGCCTCGACTGTACCTCCGTTCCAATCTATTCGTTCCGATGCCGGAAAATCTCTTCGGACCTGAGCGACCAGGTCGCGTCTGCCGGAATCACTGCTCTCATTTTCACGTAAGGAATTTTCTAGCTGGATCGCGAGTCCGCGCGCACCGTCGATCTTCACTTTGTAAGCATCGATACTCGCCGCCATGGACGCGGTCGCGAACAACACGAGCACTAGCGTCAGGAGGGCCGCGGCCCGGGTCAGGTTCACAATAATCGTCGATGCCATCCGGGTCATTTCAGATTCAGTGTCGTCAGAGATGATCGACTTGTTGGTGGTGGAGGTACACTCGGACTCTGCACAGCAAGCGCCGGCTGAAGGGGATTGATATAAGTCTGGGGAACGGCCGGAATTTCGCCCAACCGCCGTGCCGCCATTAACTCAATATCATAACCTTCGTGTCGCACTCGCTCGTCGACGTAAAGTAGGCAAAGCCCGACCATCCAAACCGGCGTCAACAGAATGAGACTCGCCTGCCACACGAGCTGTGAAGCGATCTCGTACCATGCAGGAACGAGATCCGATTCGAAGGTAAAAATTTCAACGCCCTGCACCCATGCGTACCAGATCAGAGGAACGTAAAAAAGCGCAAGTGCTGAGTACGTCGCGGTGATCGAAAATATGAACAGCGCGGCAAGGCGTTTCACATTGCCGCTTGCGAGACTCGCACTCCGCGAGATCGAGGAGAACACGCCCTGCCCTTCGACAAGCATGACCTGAGGTACGTACGCGAACCTCGACGCCACGAGGAAGAACAGCCAGAGAGTTCCGACAGTCGTCGCGATCCCCAGGACCACACCGACCAGTACAGCAAGAGGCGGGATCGTCGAGAGTGCGGCGGCGGTCAGAAATATCAAAAGGGTACCGACGATCAACCCGATGTACATGACGACGAAGCCGACAAATCCCAGTAATACGACGATGATCGACGAAGCTACAAGCAGCCCGCCGATCCGTTTCCACGTATTCGCATACGTTTCGCGAAAAGTGAGCGGCTCACCGAAAAGTAGATGGCGTACAAAGTTTCGTGACGCCCCGCCCATCACCGAAAGCGTTGCAACACTTTCCGTAAACCAGATCACAAAAGCTCCGAGCCATACGAACATGTAGTAGAACGTGAGATCGAGTCCATTGGTCGCGGAGTTCACCGAGAATAACGATCGGGCGAGAAACGTCCATGCGACGGAGATCAGCGTACCCGTTATAACCGGTGGCGCCGCGATAAAGACGAACGTCCAAAAATTTCGCCGGTAGAATCGAACCGCCCGATCGATGAGATCGCCGGGTCCAAGGGGGACCAGAGAAAGTTGAGAATGGGAAGTCGAGTGCTGTTGCATCAGGAAGTTCAGCGACAGTATAGCGTCTTTTCCAAGCTTCATCGAAGCCAAAAAAAAGCCCGCCGAACACGTCGGCGGGCCAAGAGTTCGACAGATGCCGAACTAGAATTCGAAACGAACAGCGAACTGAAGTTCGCGTGCCGCGTTTGCGGTCGCAGTGATTTGTCCAAACGAGGTGCTGTTAATGTTCGAACGTTGTTGAGCGTCCGAAATGTTAAAGTTCACGTTATTGAACACATTGAATGCCTCCATTCGGAGTTGGAGACGCATGGATTCTGTGAACTTAATGTTCTTCAACAAAGCCATATTGACGTTGAAGAAGCTGGGTCCATCGACCAGAGCACGCGTGACGTTGCCGGTTTGTCCCGGTTGGACATTAAAGAATGCCTGGCCCGCGAACGCACCCGTACCATTAATGTTGTAACCGCTCGACGCCGTACTATTCCAAACTCCGGTCGATGCATTAAAGGTCTGCAACAAGATATTCGGATTAACGAAATAGATGTTTCCGTTCTGTTCGTAGATTCCGCCCAGGGCACGGATCT
>JANMUW010000436.1:0-12818 GCA_031392105.1 Acidobacteriota bacterium
GGACTTAAAATCCTGTGTCCTTAGGGACGTACGGGTTCGATTCCCGTCCCCAGTACCAATCTAGTTTATTTATTTACAGTTCAATTACAGGCCCGCCCCCCAAATTGGGTGGCCTGTAATTTTTTTGTGAAAATCACTTCACGGGAGGAATTCCGGGTGGGGAAATTTCCCGGTAAGAACGTCTGATTTCTGACCCAAAGAAAGACCTAGTGACCACAAATGTCCAGCTCCGCGTGAAGTTCCACAAACGTTCGGGGTTTTGCATACAATGAGTCCGAGGATCGTGTCACAAATCTTCCTTAATTATGTTGTCAAAAAATCTTCTCTGACTTTTTAAGGCCTCGTCCAAAGATGCTTGAATATACTCGATTCCTTTCACCGCTTCCGGAGTAGATGACATTCTTTTAACTTCCGCGGTGTCGGTTAGATCAATTTCCTCAATGCGTTGATTTATCCACCACAGATTGCCAAATGGGTCCAGAATTCTACAAACCTTTTCTCCAAACCAAAGCGCGGTAATCTCAGTTACTGATGTACCTCCTAGTTGTAGTGCTTTTTGATAAGCCTTTTCAACATCTTCCACATACAAATTCAAAAAACTTGGTGTAGGTGCCCAGCCTTCTCTCGAATCAAAAAGCATCACCATTGCGTCCCCTACTTTTACTACTGCGTGGATCACAACACCATCTTTATTTTTTATTTTGCTGTTGGGAATCTCTTCTGCTTCAAATGCGGCTTTCAAGAATTTCATTAATTTCTCTGAGGATTGAGATATTATCCACGGGGTTACGGAGGTGTAATTCTCAGGTACTGTTTCTATTGTTTTTGATTCTTCGTTTTTCATAAGGATTTTGATTATCCGATCGTTAGGTTCGTTCGGATACCCGCTAAAAGGTTCGGGAGTCGTTGCAGATTGCCCCTTCTCCAGATTGCCGGTTGCCAGATCGTTTTTTCCGATCGATAGCAACACTTAATGTCTGTTCCTCTCGGTGTTAGTTTGCTAAGCAACAGCCGCCTTCCATTTAGCGTCGTGCACATTGATGAGAAATCTTCTGATGTCCTCGGCCAGCAATTCGGGCTGTTCCATCGCAGCAAAGTGTCCGCCCTTTGGCATTTCGGTCCATCGCTGCACATTAAAATACCTTTCGGCGAACTCTTTCGGCGGCGTAGAAATATCTTTTGGAAAGATCGCAAAAGCCGCAGGAATGTCCGATTTACTTCCTGTTTTATCAAACGGGTTAAATTTGACGACAGGGTTATACATCGCCTGCATCATTGCTTTCATAGCTTCGTTGTAAAGCCGCATTGAAGAATTGATCGTTTGTGTTGCCCAATAGATCGTTATGTTAGTAAGCAATTCATCTTTGGTAAAACAACTTTCTATATCGCCATCGCTGTCGCTCCACGACTGAAACTTTTCTATCATCCATGCCGCCAAACCCAACGGCGAATCGTTTAATCCATAAGCCAGCGTTTGTGGTTTAGTGCTTTGTATCATGGAATAAGCACCTTCTGTCATCTGCCATTTTTTCGTGGCCTCAAGATATATTTCCTCAGAACCACTCAAGTCCTGATGTTCGGCAAGCGCGTGTTCGAAAGGAATATCGGTGAGATGAATTCCCGATAAGGAGTCAGCGTGGTACAACGCTAGTTGTTCCGTAATTCCCCCGCCCCAATCACCACCATGCGCCGCAAACTTTTCGTACCCCAACTCCTCCGTCATTAAGTTGGCAAATAGTTCGGCGATCCGTTTCTTGTTCATTCCTGCTTCCGTGGGAATATCGGAAAAACCGTAACCGGGAATAGACGGAATAATGAGGTCAAACGAAAAACCGTTTTCATCTGCTTTTGTCAGCAGGGGAATAATTTTTAAGAACCGGACAAAAGAATCGGGATAACCGTGCGTTAATAAAAGCGGGATCGAATTTTTCCCTTCACCTTTTTGATGAATAAAATGTATCCCGACACGATCGACCGTGCTTTTATAATGAGGAAACGAGTTGAGATATTCTTCCTGCTTTTTCCAGTCGAAAGAATGCTGCCAGTGAACGCACAATTCCTTCAAATATGCCTTATTGGTGCCATATTCCCACTCAGAATTGTCTATTTCATCTGTCCAACGAGAGTTCGCCAAACGCTCCCGCAGATCTTCGATCGTTTGCTGCGTTATTTCTATTTTGAAAGACTTTACGCTCATTTTATTTCTCTACTTGTTCAACTTGATGCTTTTTCCAAGCGCTTTCTGGCGAGCTTCGCGTGAGAAAGGCTGCAAGGAAGAAGGTCAGGTCCTTTTTCCTGGCAGCCGTCTGTATTAAACGAGACTGTTTACGCGCCGGCTGAGTTTTCTTTTGTTGCTTCAGCCTGCGTCTTGTTCATGAAAGTCCGTAATTCGGCGATCTTGCCGTCCTCAAAGGTGTACATATCGCAATACGCATACGGAACGGTTTCGCCTTCTTTACTTTTCATTGTCATGTCACCGTTGGCCACGACGAATTCGCCGTCTGCGATCACGTTGTCGACCGTAAACTTGGGCGGATCCTGCCCTTGCGAAGATGCCATGAATTTACGGATGGCTTCGCGGCCCTTCATATTAGATGGAGTCTCGGCGAGAATCGTCCATTCGACGTCGTCTGCGCACAACAGTAAAAACTCTTCGGTCTTGCCCTCGGCAAGCAACGCGTTTGCCTTTTCAACGATTTCTTTATTTTTCTCTGACATATTATTTCTCCTAACTATTTTGTTACAACTGCAGTAAATAATGGGCGAACAAATTCGAGACAACGGGGAACTGTTTGTAGCTATGTATAGGAATACCAAGAAGTAGGTGGATAGTCTGTGCGTTATAGTACCGAGTCAGCGGGCTAGTACCAGCGCCTAATAGTCACGGACCCCGCCTCGCGTCCGGGATTGTCTTTTACTGGCACGGTCATTGCGGACGGGACATCGGAGAAACGATATGCGTACAAAATTAGTATCAGGTTTACTACTTATCTTTTCGGTCATGGCGGTCGCGTCTTTTGGACAGGGACGCGGTGCTCTTGCCGAGGCTCAGCGAATCACTGGCGACCGATTCGCGTTCGTGGGCCGATCACCTAATGGAGCGAACATATATAGCGTCCGCAAGCCGGCGCCCGCAATGCTTGCGGCTATCGACCAGGGGCTATCGAACTTGTTTGCGGTTGCCCGGAAGAATGGATACTCGCGCCAGTTGCGTTTCTCCGATTACACGGTCTTCATTGCTAATGCGGATCGAAACAAGGACAGTTCCGGCCGGTATTCGCCCGACATCGCGGTCGGTGCGGCCCAATATGCAGGGACTGATTACGATCAAGGCGGGTTCGTCTATGCAGCCGGAATGGTGGTCTCCTTCAACCCGATGACTTTCGTTATCGCCGAGCACACCCGTGACTTCAATCGCGTCTCCGACGTCGTCAGATACGAGGGCGAGCATCTTGTCCTTTATTACAACGATCGTCGACGTTATTCGCAGACTGCGGACCACAGCAAAGGCGGTGGTCATCCGATCCTGCAGTAACGGGCTTGCCTGATATCGTGCGCGCAGTAAACGATATTGTAAGCGGACCCTGGCGACTCGACCGGCAAGTACAACAAAAGCACCTGATTTTCAGGTGCTTTTTGTCAATTGGCTCTCGATTTCGGAAGATGGCACGGTCGTTGCTTTTCTTCTCCGTGGATGTCGTTTGAAAACTTGCGAGGATCTAGGTAAGGCCGGTGCTTTACCGACTGAGCCTGGATCTTCGCTGTTTCACTCATCAAAAAAAGATTTACTAAGTTTGGTCGTTGGCGAGTTCCGCGGCCATTTTGAGAAAGCCCGGCGTGAAGGGGAGAGCATGCCGGGCTTTTTCTATTGCCTGTTTGCCCACCGTCGCCCGCCCATATAAAATTAGGGTTTCGTAAAACGACAATTTAATATTTCTATATCAACAGTGAGGAATAAGAATGACTGGAAGAAGTAAGGTTACCGTCGTCGGCGCGGGAAATGTCGGGGCGACGGCGGCGCATTGGATCGCGAGCAAGGAGCTCGCCGACGTGGTTTTGGTCGATATCGTCGAAGGAACACCACAAGGTAAATCGCTCGACCTGGCGCAAGCTGCACCCATCGACGGTTTTGACGTTAAGCTCGTCGGTACAAATTCTTACGAGGCGACGGCCGATTCGGATGTCGTTATCATCACCGCCGGCCTGCCGCGAAAACCCGGAATGAGCCGGGATGACCTTTTGAAAACTAACTCGGACATCGTCGGCCAGGTCACTGATCAGGTCGCGAAGTACTCGCCGAACTCGATCATCATCGTCGTCTCGAATCCGCTCGACGCAATGACCCAGGTCGCGTTCCGCCGATCGGGCTTTGGAAAGAATCGAGTCATCGGAATGGCTGGCGTGCTCGATTCAGCTCGCATGCGCTGCTTCCTCGCGGAAGCTCTTGACGTCTCAGTTGAAAACGTAACGGCGTTCGTTCTCGGCGGCCACGGGGATACGATGGTACCGTTGCCGAGATACTCGACCTGTGCAGGCATACCGGTAACTGAATTACTTCCAAAGGATCAACTGGACGCGATCATCGCTCGAACCGCAAACGGCGGTGCTGAGATTGTCGGTCTGCTAAAAACCGGATCGGCTTACTACGCACCGAGTTTGGGCGCAGTTGAGATGACTGAAGCGATCCTGAAAGATAAGAAGAAGATCTTGCCATGTGCAGTCTTTCTGGAAGGCGAGTACGGGATCAATAACCTGTTCGTCGGCGTGCCGGTCAAGCTTGGTAAGAACGGCGTGGAACAGATCATCGATATCAGCCTGACAAACGATGAACGTGCTGCTTTGCAGAAGAGCGCGGCTGCCGTGCAGGAACTTGTGGATATCTTAGAAATCTGATAACTTCTTTTCGAATCTAAAACACGTCGGGGGAAAGCGAGAGAATCGCTTTCCCCTTTTCTTTTTCACCGGTCATTCTGAATGAATCGGTCAATCAAGATGAGATAAATACCATGACAAACAACTCCCACAAACCCCGTAAGTCCAATTATTTCTTTACCTCTCTATGTGGCACATCCCTTGTTAAAGGAATCGCGGCGACTGGTGTCGTCAACGTTTGTTTTTATAAGGAGCTTGTGATGAAACCGTTAACAGATCATTTTTCTTTTGTGAGAAAGACGATCTCCCTTTGCCTAATTGCCGCGTTCGTCTTTACGAACGTCGTCGCCGTACAAATATTCGGTGCCGACGCTGCGAATCACGAACCGGCATCAGCGACATTTACAACCGATCTTACGCAGCTTGGCCGTGAAGGAAGACTGCGTCAGAGTCCGAACTTTGAGACCGAGATCAATCGCGTCCTCGAGGTGTTGGAGAAAGGTTCGGGCCGTCAGCCGGCCATTGTCGATGAGGATGGGAGCGTTCAGGATGAGATCGTCGAACAGATCGCAATTCGCATTGCAAAAGGGACTGTGTCCGCTGCTTTGCAAAATCGCGCGCTGGTGAAGCTGGAAACGACGGCATTATTTTCTAATGCCACCGACTCAGCCAAGCTCAACACCGCGATCAGCACGATTCTGGACTCTGTTCTGGTGTCGAAAGGCCAAACAATACTCTTCGTCGATGATCTGACCGTCTTTGCGAGTGCGTCGAATCAGAAGACCGCGTTTGTAAATGCGATCAAGGACGGAAAGCTGATACTGATCGGCGGAAGTTCGCGAGTGGCCTTTGAAGAAAAGATCGCTACTGATACTGAGCTCGCCGGCCTCTTCGAATTGATCTCGGTCGAGACGTCGAAGGCAACGGAACAAGAGCAAGATGCGAGCGATGAGTCGTTTATAGGCGACAACGTTTCGCCGGACATTCGCCAGATGATGTCTGATGACCCGAGTGGAAATCGACGCATCGATGTAATTCTTCAGGCGAGAGATGCCGACAACGCTTCGCTGCGTGAGCTTCTTAATAGCGGCTCTGCACGCATCATTCGCCGGATCGGATCTTCGGATACGATGGTCGTTAATCTGACGCTCTCCGCGGTTCAGAATCTTTCGGCCAGTGGGCTTATAAACTATGTTTCGCCCGATCGGTCGACGAGAGCCTCGGGGCACATCGAAAGGACAACCGGTGCGTCTCAGATGCGTTACCAGCCCTCTGATCAATTTAGGACGTCATACACACTTGACGGTTCCGGCGTAGGAATCGCGATCCTGGATTCAGGTATTTACGCGGGTCACAGCTCTTTCAACAACAACCTCGGCCAATCACGAATCGTAGCAAGTGTTAATTTCTCAGCCTCGAACACGGCCGACGACCGCTATGGCCATGGCACCCATGTTGCTGCACTCGCAGCCGGAAACGAGGGCAGGAAGAACGGCGCTTATCGCGGTATCGCTACTAACGCCGATATCGTAAATGTAAAGGTTTTGAACGATGATGGATCCGGTCAGATCTCGTCGCTGCTTGCCGGCCTGGACTGGGTAAAAAACAACCGCACGGCATACAACATCAAGGTCGTGAACCTAAGTCTGGGGACGGCGGCGATCGACTCGTATAGGAACGATCCGGTATGCCTGAAAGTAAAGGAACTCGTCGGCTTGGGTATTACGGTAGCCGTGGCTGCGGGCAACCTTGGCAAAAAGTCCACCGGTCAAGAGGTCTATGGCCGAATTCACTCGCCGGGCAATAGTCCCTATGCGATCACGGTCGGAGCCAGCAATAGCCTCGGTACAGATCGCCGCAGTGATGATGCCATGGCAAGCTTCAGCTCGCGCGGGCCGACACGAAGCTTCTATACATCGTCAACCTCTGGCGAAAAGATCTACGACAACGTGATCAAGCCAGACCTTGTCGCTCCGGGTAATAAGATCGTTTCGTCTAAGTCGCTCAACAATGCGATCTTGGCAAGAGTCCCGGCACTGGGCATCATCGACCCGGGTGCTACCAACACTAACGCTCAGATGTTCTCCAGCGGAACCTCAATGTCGACACCGATAGTTGCGGGTGCCGCCGCGTTGCTGCTGCAAGTCAACAAGAAGCTTACGCCCGGCATGACAAAGATGCTGCTGGAGTACACCGCTCAGCCGATAGCGGGAGCGGATATGCTCGAGCAGGGTTCGGGGCAACTTAACATCGATGGTGCCGTGCGACTGGCGAGAACTCTGCGAACGGATCTGGATTTCAGTTCGGCTGTCCGCGATACACCGATGGTGCCGAGCAACTGGTCATCTCCGGCATCGTCTTCGACGATAAGCGGTACTACGTTCTCGTGGGCGAGATTGATCCTCGCCAATCATTCGGTAATAACCGGTCAAAGTCTGGTCACGAAGTATCAGGCTGTTTACCGGCCGGACAAGATCTTCAGCTGCGGCATAACATCCGTTAACGGAAATTTCGCTCTGAATACAAGCACGGTGTTCACACCCGGGCTTTCTATCGACTCGCGGGCAAAGGTAAGCAACGGCGGCCCGGAAGGTAGCGGAACGACTTTGTTATCTTTTGGAGTGTTGATCGGTGACGGCGTCCTTATCGGGGATGGCGTGCTGATCGGCGATGGTGTACTGATCGGTGACGGCGTCCTCATTGGGGACGGAGTTCTGATCGGTGATGGTGTGTTGATCGGCGACGGTGTCCTCATCGGCGACGGCGTTGTAGTAGGCAATTCGGTTTTTGCCTTGAGCTACGACGTTGCGTTGTTCGGTGACGATACGCAGTTCATGAACCCCGATCTTGAATAGATTGTTCTCAAAAACAATAGGAGGAAAACAAATGCTAAACCAGAGAACACAAAATACATACGCACCAATCGCAAATGAAACCCGAATTTTCTTTAATGCTGCTCCGGATCTTTCCAGGGTGTGCAGACTAACTAATCAGGATCGGCTCGATGTACTGGCTTTCTTATCGGTTCGCCCGGTTCACACCGTAGTGATGAAAAGCTTCATCCTCGATAACGGAATGGAAAGCTCCCTGAACCGAGGCGATTTCTACGGTTACATAAACATAGACGGCAGCCTGGAGGGTGTAGCGTTGATCGGGCATTCGACACTTGTCGAGGCAAGAACTGACCAAGCAATGCACGCTTTGGCGATCACAGCACGACGCCCTGCGACACCGATCCATCTGATCATGTCCGATGGGAAAGCGGCTGAGTCTTTTTGGAATTACTTTTCAGGTAACTCCGCTCAGCCACGACTGACATGCACCGAGGAGTTGTTCGAGCTCGGGTTCCCGTTTCTCGTGAAGAAATGTGAACACGAAGTAAGATATGCAACCCTCGCCGAGCTCGATGCAGTTGCCGAGGCCCAAGCCGAGGTCGCATTGCTCGAAAGCGGTGTCGATCCGATGGTTCGCGATCGTGAAGGATTTCTAAAACGCGTCGCCCGCCGAATCGAGCAAGGTCGGGTATTCGTCGTGGTCGATAATGGGAAGTTGGTCTTCAAGGCAGACGTCGTCGCCCAAACTGATGACGTGGCATACCTGGAAGGAGTTTATGTCCATCCGGAGTATCGCGGCCAGGGCATCGGCTCAGCTTGCCTTTCAGAAGTCGGATTGCGGTTACTGAACGAAGTGCAGAACGTTTGTCTTCTAAGCAATGTGGAATTCAAAAGTGCTCACGGGAGCTTTTTGAAAGCCGGCTTTCGAAATACAGACCGCTGTACGACGTTGTTTGTGTGATAAAAAAGGATAGACTTTTATCATCACGGCGGTTCATAATAAAGGCTGGGCTGGATCTTCCGGTCCAGCCTTCCTTTTACCCCCACGGACCTCATCGGCACGCTAAGTTACACCGATTTCACAATTTGCCGCGCTTCCTTTCAATTACCTGGACAACCTTAGGCCCTCGATAATGAACTACCATAAATTGACAATCGGTTATATGGTGACTGTTCTGGCGATCGGTCTGGGGTGTCTGATACTGTCGATCGTCTACCTTCCTTTCCAGAAGTTCGACCTCTATTTTTTAGTGCTCGCCGGGTCGACGATCGGCCTCGGATCGTGGGCAACCGTTAAGATCCCGAGGGTCAAGACTCACATCGCCGTCTCGGACGTCTTCATTTTTCTTACGCTTCTGCTATACGGCGGTGAGATCGCCGTCGTCCTTGCGGCAATTGAAGCCCTCTTCACATCGTGGAGATTCTGCAGCAAGAAGATCACGATCTTTTTCAACGTCGCGGCGATGGCTTTCTCGACGAGTGTCGTCATCTTCGTACTCATCTTATGCGGGCTTTACGTCAATGGTGAGGTTGTTCCGCGCAATCCTGGAGTACCGACCCTTGTCATCGCACTCTCGGTAATTGCAGTTACTCAGTTCCTCGTAAATACCCTCCTCGCGTCGGTGCACGATTCATTTGCAAACGCTCTTCCCTGGTGGGAGACGTGGAAGAGTAAATACATCTGGACGTTCTTTACATACTTTGCCGGAGCGGTCGGTGCGGGAACACTTGTTAAGCTCGCTCACTACGTCGGCTTCGGCTTAATAGTCGCAACGTTTCCGATGATCCTGTTCGTCTTCCTGGCGTACAGGATGTATCTGAAGAACGTTGAGATGTCGATAGCGCAAGCAGAACAAGCCGAGAAGTACGCAAAGATACTCGAAGAGCGATCGAACGCCCTTCGCGAATCTGAAGAGCGCTTCCGGAGCGCTTTTGCGTATGCACCCATTGGCATTGGCCTCGTCTCGCGGCATGGAAAGTGGTTGAAAGTGAATCACGCTCTCTGCGAGATACTTGGTTATGAATCCGATGAACTGCTTAGTATGGAATTTCAGGAAATGATGTTTCCTGAAGATCTCGGGGCGACTCTCATCAAGATCCACGAACTTATGGCCGGACGTATCGCAAGCTGCCAGATGGAGCAACGATATGTCCATAAAACCGGTCGAACGGTTTGGACCCAGTGGAGCGTATCGGCTTCGGGTGATGTAAATTCGGACGGATCAAATTTCATTTTTCAGCTGCAAGATATTACCGACAAGAAGATCGCGGAGCAGAAACTGCAGCACGAAGCGACGCATGATGCGCTGACAGGCCTGCCTAACCGTGCACTCTTTATGCGACGGTTGGAAGAAGCTCTTGATCGCAGCCGGAAGGATCCGAAATATCAGGTGAGCGTTCTATTCATCGACCTCGACCGGTTCAAGTACGTCAATGACAGCCTTGGCCACCTGATCGGTGATCAACTGCTGATCGGCATCGCGTCGCGGCTCCGCGAATGTATGCGGCCACCGGACATCGTTGCCCGGCTTGGCGGCGATGAATTCATGATCCTTGTCGAGGGCAGATACTACAGCGAAAAAATTACGCAGATCTCACACCGTATTCAGCGCCAATTCGCCCAGCCGTTCGATCTGTATGGCCAGGAGGTCTATAGCTCGGCAAGCATCGGGATACTGCGTGCGTCGGAAAATCACATGACTTCCGAGGACGTCATGCGCGATGCCGATACGGCGATGTATCAAGCGAAACGGTCGGGACGGTCGCAGCATGCCGTGTTCGATGAAAACATGCATACCGCGGCGAAAGAGATCCTGTTGCTTGAAACCGACCTTCGCAAGGCGATCGAGAAGTACGAATTTGACGTCGAGTATCAGCCGATCTTTTCGTTGAAAACGGGTGAGATAGAGGGCGTCGAAGCGTTGGCCCGGTGGAACCATCCGCTGCTCGGCGAGATACTGCCATCCAAGTTTATTCCGCTTGCCGAAGAAACAGGCCTTATCGACCCGCTTGGCGAACTTGTGCTCGACAAGGCGTGTACGGAGATCGGCAGAGTTTACGATGCCATTGCGATGGACTCGCTAAAGCTGAGCGTCAATCTGTCCTGTCGCCAATTCGCCCAACCTTTCCTCGTGAACCAGGTCAAGAATATCCTGAGCCGCACCGAGTTTCCGGCGAACCGGCTAAAGCTCGAGATCACCGAAACCGTCTTTTTCGAGTATCAGGAGCGGGCGATCGAAATGCTTGATCAGCTCAAAGATCTCGGGATCGATATCGACATCGATGATTTCGGAACCGGTTATTCGAATCTCGGCTATCTCGTAAGGCTCCCGATCTCGACGCTCAAGATAGACCGGTCATTCGTAAATCTGATCAACGATGAAGGAGCGAACACAGAGCTCGTTCGAACAATTATCGCGATGGCGAAGAATCTGGATCTGAAGGTAGTTGCAGAAGGGATTGAAACGACAGCTCAGCTTGAAGCACTGAAGGCATTGACATGCGAAAGCGGGCAGGGCTTCCTGCTTGCAAAGCCGATGTCCGCCGGGGAGCTATTGACGTTTCTACGGGGCGGGCCTGAAGCTCCGATACCTCCGCCGTCAATCGATCTCTCATTCACATCGATGCTCCAATAATTCGTTTTCAACATTTCTATTTGACAATCCGGTCGCAACTGAATAAAAATACGATCGTTCGTTTTCTTTATGCCAAAGCTAAGCAGCTCCGCGATAGAAAAGCGCAAAGAGACGATCGAGGACGCGGCCCGCGAGTTGTTCATCAAACAGGGATTTCACCGGACCTCGATGCGCGATATCGCCAAAGGTGCCGAAGTTTCGCTGGGCAACCTCTACAATTACTATCCGACGAAGGATGCGATCTTTGAATCACTGATCAACGGCTATGTCACCGTAATTGACGATAAGCTGCGATCGATCTTTTCCGAGATCGACGAGCCGCTTGAACCCGAGAGCCTCCGGCGTCTGGGTGAGTTGGTCGGCAAACTCGTCAACGAGCATTCTGATTTCTGGCTTCTGATGTATATCGATGTCCTCGAGTTTCAGAATCGACACTTCCGAAAGATGTTCGACGGAATAATCGGCAGATTCCGAAAGATATTCGACGTTAAATTCAAGGAAGCCGAAGCTCGAGGGGATCTTAGAACGGGAGTTGATGCGGCCCTCGTCTTTACGGCCGCATACATGCAGTTCTTTAATTATTTTCTGGTCGAGAAATTGTTCGGTGGCAACCGCCACCTCGGCCTGAGTGACGACCAGGCACTGAACTACATTACAAAGATATTCGCTTACGGAACTCTGAGCGAAAAGAAAATGGCGAGCTTTAAGAAGCGAGCTAGCAAGAATCTTATTTGAGAAGGAATTTGTTTTTGACTTCAGAGTTCTCTCCAAGAGAAACAAATCAAAAATAAGGGGACCGAGGCGAAAGCCAAAAGATATAGTGGCAATTCTAAAAAAACGAACGTTCATTTTTAATACGGAGGCAACTCAGATGTTTCGACAACAGACTCGACTTTTCGCGGCCGTCATCGGCCTGCTGCTTTTCCTTACGGTCAACCAATTCGGGCAAGGGACGACCGGCCAGATCGCCGGTACTGTTACGGACCCAAATGGGGCCGTCGTCAGCGGAGCGACCGTCAAGGCCACAAACGTCGCAACCAACTACAACCGCGAGACGACGACTGATGGTGACGGAATCTACGGCTTTCAGCTGTTGCCTCCGGGGCGATATCGGGTTGAAATATCGTCGTCCGGTTTCGCGGCGAATATCGTGGAGGCGGAAGTTAATATTACTCAAACGACCTCGGTCAACGTCCAGCTTGTCGTTTCCGGAGCTTCCAGCGTCGTCGATGTCCAGGCCCCCACTATCCAGACCGAAACATCGCAGCAGGGCCGGATCATTACCGGCGAGACGTTGCGTCAACTCCCCCTCGCCACCCGAAACTTTCAGCAGCTGCTAACTCTTTCGGCCGGCGCTCAAACGGGCGTTCCTAACAGTACCGACCTCGGCCGCGGCGACGCCGTGATTAGCGTCAACGGCCAGCGGACAACCAGCAACAGCGTCCGGATCAACGGCATTGATGCGAATTCGGTCGGT
>JANMUW010000485.1:0-10832 GCA_031392105.1 Acidobacteriota bacterium
TTCTGGTGCTGATTCTGAATTTGAAGAAGGTCAAATCGGCGGTGTGATCCGGCTGTGCCGCGAGGCATCGCGGCGAGGCTTGCCACGCCGTTCGAACGATTAGAAATCCGGGAGGCTATGCCCTCCAAAGGCGGCGTAGCCGCGTTCAAGTTGGGCGAAATGTCGGCGAGGCGAGCCTCGCCGTGATGCTACGCGGCGAAGCCGCACACGAGCTCGCAGAGAGAGATCATGATTTACCATTCCTGTCCGCGCGCGAACCCTGGCGCTCGAACCAGATCGTCACGCGGAGGATGACCAGCGTCAGGAGCGTCGCGATAATCGCAAGCCCGAGACCACCCAGTCCGACCGTAACGCCGATCGCCGCCGTCATCCAGATGCCCGCCGATGTCGTCACGCCCTGGACATTGCGATCGGTTTCGCGTTTAAGAATGGCACCTGCGCCGACAAATCCGATGCCCGTTATTATTCCCTGGATAACGCGGGAAATACCGTCAGAGTTCGTCTTTATCCCCGCTCCAAGACAAGCGAGAATAAAAACGGTGGTTCCCGTCGTGACCAGAATGTGCGTCCGCAGTCCTGCAGCTTTTCCGGCACGCTGGCGTTCGAAACCGATCGCCGCTCCGAGGAGCGTTGCGGTAAAAAGTCTAAGCAACAATATCGTAAGGTGTGTTCCGTCCGGGAGTCCGCCCGTCAACTCCGACCATAGAATATCCATCGTTCGGAATTATAGAGCAAATCTACGTCGCCGCAACGTTCATTGAGACGCCGCGGTATCGGCCACCTTAGTTTCAGTCGCAGTCGGGATGCTCCTGCGTTTGATCAGCTTTCACGAAGTCGCAAAGACGGTTCCGCACGATGTCCTTCACGATTCGGCCTGTCGTTGTATTTTTTTTCCATTTCGCGATGGAAGTTCTCCTTCTCGACCTGATCGGCTTTCCACGCTTCGAGTGTCTTGAACGATGAGAATTCGAAGCGGTCCTCCATATTGCATCCATCCAGAAACCAAAACATTGGCGTGTCGAAATCTTCCGCGAGTGCGACACAGCATGGACAGTTCTCGTCTATCACAGATTCCTTTGCCGTCATCGTTATGTTGATCCTCTGCCTCTCGAGATCGATTATCCTCGACGGTGTTAGTCGCGGAATATCCGAATCGGGCGTGCGAAGCCACTCATCGCGGAGACTCGACAGGCGTACGATCTCGGCCTCGATGTCTACCGATTGGCCGGACCGCCGTCGCTCAGCAGCATCGGTCATAAGATATCGGAACAAGTCGTAGTAGAGAACCCATTCGTGAGTCCCAAAGCCGGCATTCAAATAGGCGAACGAACCCTTCGCGAGAGGTGGAGGACAAACTTTTGTGATCGACCATTGCAGCGATCGCGACTGTAAGTCGAAATCAATGAAATCCTGCTTCTCGAGAAATACATCACGAGGGCTGCGGTCGCGGAGGTCCTTTCGCCGGGACATCAGCCAGTCTGCGTGGATATTGGGGAAGACATCCTCGGCGTCGAGATCCGTGATTTCGGAAATAGCAAGGGCGATATAGGTGATCAGTGGCCGGCCGAATAGTATCGGACGGGCATCGAATGGAGCTCGTCTCTGCCGATCTTCACGTTGGGCTATCCGAGTTCCGCGATAAAGCGCCATGGATTCGACGAAGCTCCAATCGGCTGGCACCTTGTACGGGATCCACATATCTTCTTCGTCGTCGAATTCACATCGGACACGGACACGGCCAGCTTTAGACGGAAGCGAATACGTCGTATCGAAGCCAACGGTGCGACTCGAAAGGTCGATCGCAACGACACCGGCGTCATATGGTTCAAGATCTTCGTATCTCTTGAATCCACGCAGCGGTGGCCAGTCCGATTCCGATCTTACAAAGCGATTTAGGGCCGATTCGAATTCGGGGATCGTCTCGGGTTCTGCGGTGAGCGATGCGATCATGGGTTCGGTCATCGAGCCGTGCAGGTCGCCGCTGACACACTGGTGCCTATCGGAGATATTGAATCGTACATAACTCATATCGTGGGAGCCTCCTGGAGATTATTTTTTCAGGATGGACGGGTCCGAACGAGATTGTCGGTATCTCAAACCAGGCGTTGGCGGGGATCCACGATCAAAAACCGTCTTTGTGCAAGCAACATGATCGCCGTGCACCCGAATCCAAGGTCATATGAATCCAGGATCGCGGATGAGCGCAACTCTCGGATGAAGCCTGTTCAGATTCTGTCCATCGTTCAGAGAGTGTAAACAAGAATGCCGAACGCAGAC
The DNA here is from genome assembly GCA_031392105.1 of Acidobacteriota bacterium. GTDB lineage: Bacteria > Acidobacteriota > Blastocatellia > Pyrinomonadales > Pyrinomonadaceae > OLB17. Next base: position 2,278 of record JANMUW010000485.1, read on the forward strand.
TTTAATTTTCCTAAAATCTTCTAGCCAAATTGAAACCTAGAATAAGTCTCTGCGGCTTCAGCACAAGGTTGCTGGAATTGTAACGGCTCGTTGTTGTCGTCTGCGTGTTCGAAAATGTAAGTGTGAAAGAATGCTTGCCGATGTTTCGCTGAATGCCGAAACCGATCTCCGGCTGTGACTCATGCTGAAAACCGATGACGTTGAAATTAGTGTCGAAGATCGCCGTGGTTCGGCCCTGCTTGAAGCCCGTCCGCGGTGTGAATTCGAACAAGGCAAGTAGATTTGGCGTGATCATCACGCTCGTTCCGAATCCGAACGATGCCGTGTGCGTACCGAGATCCAGAGAATTTGCGAGGGTCGCCTGTGGGAAGAAATCGGTCGGGCGCGGATTGAAGCGCCGTTGACCGTTCGAGTTTAGGTGCATGCCGGGAGAGAAGAAAAGATAGACGCGCTTGCCGATGCGTGCCGACAATCGCGCCTGAAAGTTGTACGTGTACTCTTCGGTGAAATTGCCGTTTCCTTCAATACTCCCATAACCCTGCAATGCGATCGGGGAATCCTGGTCGTGCTCGAGGAAGTTGTATCCGAATCCGATCTCGATCGTGCGGAATAAACCACGCTGGCAAAGCGGCGACCGATAGACCGAGGCAAAGAATTTATCGGTGATGCCGTACTTAAGGCCGAATGAAGCGATGGCGAAACTGTCGAATCCGAGCAAATTCCGTCCGCTTTCGTCGAGTGGATGAAGCGGCTGCGTGAAGCGGTGCGTAAAGTCGAGGTTCCAGGTTCCCTTCGGAACCTTTTTCGGCGTCGGAAGATTTATCAAACGCGCGTCATAGGGCTCTTCGCCTTTGTCGAAACTGTACGCGCTTTCCTCCACGGAGGGCTCGCCGGTAATGGGTGCGGCATCTTCGGCCGCCGGCGTCACGGCCATCGCTGCGGCGGCTTGTTCTACCGTCTTTTTGTTCACGTCGACGCGGACGCGTTCGCCATTAGCCTCGACGTACACGACGCCGGGATTAGCATCGTCGAAGACTACTTTGATCTTCTCCGGCTTCACATCAGGCGGCGTCGGCGTCGGCTCGATCACCACCTTATCAGTTGCCGGTGTCGTTTTTTGCTCTGCTGTACCCGGTTCCACCTGACCCGGTACGATCTGAAACAGCATCAAAAAAAAAATACAAAAACAGGTTACTTTTAGAATCGTTTCCAGTTCTGCTCGTTTCATTTTCAAACACCATCCCGTTTTTTCTTGAAGCTTATCGAACAAAGGCGTTTGGAATTGGCTTATCGCCAACCGCGCCAAATTGAACGATTTGAGTTCCGGCCGTTGTCCGATCTATGAACCAGGTCGCATTCGTCGGACGAAATACCGCGACGTCCCATTTCCCATCTCCGTCAAAGTCGCCGGGTGATGGTATGTCGCCAGTTGTGCCAAAAGGCACGGAGTAAAATGAAAGGTCCTCGCTTCGCAGGACAAACCAAAATCCGTTCGATGGCCGCCAGAAAGCGATATCTGATTTGCCGTCACCGGTGTAATCGCCGGGAACGCCGACATCCGTATCCGCACCGAAAACGAGAGCGAGCGTTCCGCCCGTGCTCCTGCTCACCCACCATTCGCTGTTGCCTCCGGTCGGGCGGCGAACGGCAATGTCAGCTTTGTTATCACCATCGAAATCCGACGGCATCGGCAGGTCAGTCGGCACTCCGAACTGGACGATGTCGGTCCCTCCGCTCGATCGCGCGATGAACCACAAGGTCGAAGACGGCCGAAAGATCGTCGGATCAGCCTTTCCGTCACCGTCGAAATCCGCCGGGACCGGTATGTCACCCGACGCTCCGAACGGAAACGCGAAGAACGAAAAATCCTCGCTTCGCAGAATGAACCAGAATCCATCTGCCGGTCGCCACAAAGCGATGTCCTCCTTTCCGTCACCAGTAAAGTCGCCGGGAGCCATCGAATCCCCGTTTGAGCCGAACTGTAACGCAAATGTTTGAGAATTGCCGCTGCGGTTGATCCACCATTCGCTGGGTGCCGGCCTATAGATACCAATGTCCGTCTTGCCGTCGGCATCAAAATCATAAGGCGCGTCCACGGGGTCGGCGATTGTCGGTTGAGACACGGATGTCGTCGCAATAATGCGGTCGCCACCGGCCGTTCCGTCACCGTTCGCCTGATTGCCGGCTGCGTAGAATGTAACAGGCCCGACATTAGTCGCGGGAGCGGTCCAATTGAACGCCCAGACTGCTCCGCCGGTCTGGCCAGGAAACGTTCCGGTCTGCGTCTGCTCGACGTAGTCGCGCTGCATCATCCCGCCGACTATCTGCGTGAATCCATTGATACTAGCAACCGTTCCCGCTGGTGATGTGCCGGCCAGGGCCGTCAACTGAAACCCCCACTTTGTGCGACTGGTATCGGTGTTAACATGCCGGACAATGATCTGATAGGTCTGTCCCGGGTTGTAATTTTGCGGCGGCTGGATGGTAAAAGTGCCGCCCGAATCCACCCCGCTGTGGCACGCAGTGCAAGTCTGCTCGCCGGGTGCTCCGGTGAAACCCGGCGGCGGGCCGTCACTGAAGGCCGTCGCTCGGCGCGCAATATCTCCGTTATCGGTCAACAGCACTACCAATCCGGTGATGGTAAAAATCACTACGCAGAGCAATTTGATTCGTCCCTTTATTCGTTTCATATTCTGGGTTTCCTAATTCTTAAATCGCCGAATGTAACCGACAACGGCCGCGATCTCCGCGGGTTTGAGTTTTGTCTTGAAGGATGGCATGTCCTCTTTACCACGCGTAACGATCCGCGTGTCGCGGGTCGTATCAGGACTCCAGTCGTTCGAAGTGAGGTCGGTCGCTCCGACGGACCGGCCTTTTGCAGTCGTAGCTCGACCATCCGCACCATGGCAGCGCGTACACATCTGCGAATAGACGGCGGCACCGCTGCGTTGAGCGAGCTCAGCTGCTCGGGTTTCGGTCACAAAACCGCGTCCGCTGGATAGAGATGTACCGGAAATGCCTAGTGAGGCAGCAATGAGGATGAGCGCGAACTTGATCGCCGCTCGTGATCGAACGTCCATCTTCGAACTCCTTGGCCGGCCTTTGCTGGATCCGAAAGCTCCGGCGGTCGAACTGATCCATGCCGAACCTTGCCGGCGTTCTTCCTGGTCGAGTGCGGAACAGACTTATATTTCGCCCTGAACCACTCAAAACTTGTGCCAGCTACAGCCACCGATTTATTTCCGCGGTTTTCACGGAAGTATCGCGACTCGTAACCCAAAGGTCATACGTCCAGTGTGAATAACTTTGGATTTTGTACAAATATATGGACGAAAAAGGCGTCACCGGCTTCGGTAACGCCTCAAAGTTGGTGGAGATGAGGAGGATCGAACTCCTGGCCTCGGCATTGCGAACGCCGCGCTCTCCCAGCTGAGCTACATCCCCAATCGAGATTCTGATGATAAGAAGTCGAGTCTAAACGTGTCAAGCCGTCGCCGTGTCAGGTGGTGGGTCAGTTTGTTTCAGTGAATTCGGTAAGTTCGGTATTCGGCCCGTGCGGTAAAGTGTGCTTCAGGTCAGAACGGCTTCGCATAGCCACACCGTTCGCGGCATGGGCGGAAGCAACGGAGAAACCGAACCCGTTTTAAAGGGCACTTCGCCTTTCAACCCTGATCTTGCAGCCGCTCGATACAACGTCTCAGGGCCGAAGCGTGCTCCGGTCGACTTCAACGGATCACGCCCACGCGTTCCTCATCGGTCAGGCGGCGCAATACGTATAAGGGGATTCGCTGGTTGGCTTAATCTGCAAGAAACTCACTGCACACCCGCCGGCAGCAGCGAGCCTTTCGGATCCGACGCAAAGGCGTAACCGTCTTCGATCTTTCCGATTATGCCGTGGAAATTTACTTCGTCGTTTGAAACTACGACGACCACGTCGCCCGGGCTGAATTTTTTCTCGTCGATCGGAAACTTGATGATCGTCGCGTTTCCGTTCTCTTGTGATACGGCCTCGTATTCGAACGTGTCCGCATTAAAACTAATAGTCTGACAAAATGCTACTTCCATGAATTTACGTTACGGATTAATCCAGATGATTACCTTCCGTTCATCTCCCTGTTCGGTCTCATATTTCAAAAGGTCGGCCTTCGCCGTCGACAACTCTCTACCTGTATCGAACAACTTTAGACGCTCGTCGTTACCGGCCGTACCTTCTTTCGCACTCAGGAGATATTTTCGACCCATAAAAATTCTCCCCCGACTCTAAAGATCAAGTTTCGGATTCTAGTCGATTGTCGGACGGAAGTCCAAAGATGCGTGTGGCCCGCGGGCCAAACTGGGAGCTGGGGAACTGACAACTGGTAACTGGAAAGAAAGCTCTTACGAGACATCCTGGATCCTACTTGTTTATCGGTGGTTATTCAGTCCAGTTTCCAGTTTCGTGTCGCCAGTTTCCAGTTACGGTTCTGCTCTGCGCGACCTGACGATAAAGTCCAACGTGATCGCATCGTGGTCCGACAAAGGCGTCCCATCCGCATCGACCAAATCTCCAACCGTTTGGGGTTCGGTTCCGGGAGCGATCTCGATTCCCTTTCCCGCGAACCAGTCGAGGCGTCCCGACACTCTGCCGCCAACGCGATTCGCCGCCCAGAAGATAAAAGGAAAGCACCACTCGGGGACCCAGTCGCGCAGATTCGTGTTCTTTTCGATGCTGCTGACATCGTAGTGGATCGTCCCGGCGCCAGATTCGTTGAGCGACTTGTATTCGTAACCGCGCGACTCGATCTCGCCGAACAGACCTTTTTCAAAATATCGGTCCGGATGTGGGTAATGGTTTTTCACGACGTTCTTCACGCCCATCATCACCCGCCGCCAATATCCGAGGATCGCCCGTCTCGCGCTTTGGGCATTGAATGTCGTCGTGTTCCAATCGCCCCCGATCAGGGTCGGAAGCGGCGGCAGCGAATCTAGATGATCGAGGATGATGGTCATCTGGAGGTGCCGGTGTGCGCGCGAGCAGTGAGCATCGAGGTGTATGGTGACAGCGCGAAAGTCGCCTGCGGGATGTTCGATGTCGGCTATCAGCGCACGCAGATACCCAAGACGCTTTTCTTTCCCCCACATCTTGTCTTTGCCGTTCGGAAGCGGGATCGCGTGAGCATTTTTCATCGGCCATCTCGAAAACGTCGCGAGGCCGTGGATCGACTTGGTATTTTCTCCTTCGCTCTCGGACTCAACGCCGCTTCCCTTTTGCAGCGCGATGTACACGGGTGCGAACGCGTAATTCAATTTGAGTCTTTCGGCGATCTCGCGTGCGACGAAACGATTTCCACTGCGGGCCATTCCGTAATCGAGCTCGGTCAGAAGAAGCAGGTCTTTGTCTTTTAATTGATCGTGATGTTGAAGAGCGTCGACAATTCCTTCGAAGATATTCCCGCGTTCAATGTTCCACGCGATTGCCGCGACCGATTTTGGATTTTGGATTTTGGATTTTGGATTTTCCTGGGCCGCATCGCGGGGCAATTCTTCGATGACGACTGCATTAAGGATCCGCTCTACTTCAGGACGGATCTCGGCATACAACGCTGACGCCTCCATCTCGGGAGTCGATTCGAACTTGAGCAGTTCGGCAAAGTGTTTTGCGAGGTCGTGATCGAGAATGCTCGGATAGTTATCGCGATCGGGCGAAGCCATAAGGAGTAAGGATAGCGAATGTAACGCGGAGCGCAAGCGACTGGAGCGCAGGCATCATTGCCTGCAACGCTGCGGCTTCCGTAGCGTCAACCCTCAATACTCCCGAACCATAAATGCTTGTTCGTGCTTCGCCCAGGTGCAGGCAAGGACGCCTGCGCTCCAGTCGTCCGACGCCGGAAGGAACCATTATCCAGCCGCTTCACAATCGTTTGACGTCGCTTCGCGACGTTGCAGGCAGGGATGCCTGCGCTCCAGTCGATCAATCATCGTATCTCTCTTTTGCGGGTGCGACGGCGAGAAAATCGGTGGCGATGCGTTCGGAATACATGGTAAGAAGCTCACTAACGCGGCTTTGTTTCCGCGAATAAAATATCAGCCCAACATGTTTCGGCTTCGAGACACGATAGACGATTTCGGAATCGTCGTAATGGGACGTGTCGGGTTCGTCCTGGTTAGCAAGAGCGAGCGCGACGCCCGCAAATTCCCTTCGTAATTTAGGAAGCTTGTACGGATTCTCCGGAGTCGATGTCTCGAGCTTTGCCCACTCCCGCCAGAGGTTGAAGTTGCACGCGTGTTCGAGAACATTTGCAATGTAGGCCCCGCCCACGCGGCAAGCGACCTCAAGCAAATAAAACTTTCCATCCTCTTCGCTCTGCAGAAATTCCGCATGCGAAACTCCGCGATCGTATTTGAATGCAGACAGCAATTGCTGGTTCAGCTTTTCCAGGTCCTTCCGTTCTTTTGATCTGTAAGGAACGATAGACGTGGTGAAAACTCCACCGTAATGTGTGACGCTAAACGGCGGCGTGCCGTACTTGCTCACGCCGCAAGCGAGGACCTTTCCATTCTGGACGATCGAGTCGACATGAAAGACATTCCCGGCAATGAATTTTTCCAAAACGAATTGGGACGGATGATCGCGCCAATTGTTGCGATTATCGAGGTCGGTCAGAACCTCCCACACCTGCTCCTTCGTTTCGCACTTTCGAATGCCAAAGGCGGAGACTTCGTAGCGCGGTTTCAGGATCCACGGAGCCGGGACCCGATCGAGAAAGCTTTCGATCTCCTGTTGATTGAAGGCGTCGGTGAAATCAGGACAAGGGATCGCGGCATCGTACGCAATGTGACGCATGGAAAGTTTGTCGCGGAACCGGAGCGAGTGCGAGCTTGTCATTCCGCCAAGCTGCAAATGCTCGCGGACCCGCGCCGCGGTAGTGACGTCGAACTCGTCCAAGCCCACGACACGATCGATCTTTCGCGAGCCGGCGATGTTGGTGACCGCTCGAATATAATCGGTCGGAGTGGCGTTATCCTCGACGGTCTTGACGTCGTTGAGTGCGGTCCAGGCCCACTGCTCATCGAGAAGCTTCTTGCGTGTTACGAGCGTGACGTGCCATCCGGCGTTCTGGGCCTCGTCCAGAAACTCATTTCCCTTGTACTCGCTTGCGATGCAGACTATGTGATTTTTCATACGAAACCTGACTGGATCGCAGTCTGTCGTACTATCGCCTTCCCCTCAAAAGACTATCCACACTCAAATCTCCTGAACCCGTAAACAAAAATGCGATCGCGATAAAGAGATAAAGGAACGCTTTCTCCTGGATGCCGAAAGGATCGTGAAGGTGAACGCCGAGGAGCGCAGTCAGCATCGTGCACGCGATAAAAAATGCCGCGGGCCGTGTGCAGAATCCCAGTGCAAGCAGAGCACCGCCGACCAATTCGGAAAGCGCTGCCGCCCACGCAAAAACCACCGGCACGGGAAAACCCATCTCGGCGGTTTTCTCAACCAGTCCACCCGGCGGCACTTTACCAGCTCCGTGGGCAAGCATCAGAGCTATACCGGCGAATATTCTGAGCAACGCCAATCCGACGTTCGCCTGTACTGATAGACCTGATTCCCCGCCGAAAAGTATGCGTTTCAGCATCCTGTTTTCTCCCGCAACCGTTTTATTTTGTTCAGAAAGAATGGCACAATTCGATATCAAAGACAACAGACTCGGGCCGTGCTCGATCTTCCGTCTCAGCGGGAATTATGGGAAATATCGACATCGCGGATTTTCTGTCCAAATTGATCATTCATATGGTGATCTGGATATTTGCCGTTTCCGCTCACGAAGCGGCGCACGCCTGGATGTCGCTAAAATTCGGTGACGATACGGCTGAACGACTCGGCCGGGTCACACTAAATCCGCTGCCACATATCGATCCGCTAGGTACGCTGATCCTCCCGATCGTCGGATTCATTGCGAGCTATTCGCCAACAGCGGCCGGCTATCCGCTGTTGATGTGGGGAAAGCCCACTCCTGTTAATCCAATGAAATGGAGGTCAAGGATCTGGCAAACGTGATGGTTTCGCTGGCGGGCATCGCGACCAACCTGATCATTGCCATCACGGTTGCGGTGGCTTTGAAGCTCCTTATAACGTTTGAGGTGATCAACTCAGGAAACTACAGCATGGGAATCGTATCGATAATCTTTACGTTCCTCGTCGGCACGGTGATCCTCAATGTCGGCCTAGCAGTTTTCAATTTGCTTCCGCTCCCACCGCTCGACGGGGGCATGGCACTCGAAAGCCTCTTGCCAGGAAGCTTCGAGCCGGTTTTTGAGATACTGAAAACGTACGGATTCCTGATCCTGTTTCTATTGATGTGGATGGGCGTCCTCGGCTATATTGTCGGCCCGATAAATCGGCTGATCCTCAGTCTGCTTTTCTAAAGAATGAAAAAACGCATCTTCAGCGGCGCCCAGCCGACGGGTCAACTTCACATCGGCAACTATCTTGGTGCGCTGAAAAACTGGGTCGCGCTTCAGGATGAGTACGAGAGTCTCTACTGCATTGTAAATCTCCACGCGATCACACTGCC
>JANMUW010000492.1:0-9560 GCA_031392105.1 Acidobacteriota bacterium
TTAATACATACGGCGCGAAAGGTTTCGATATGGTCCCGACCGTCTGGTCGCAGGTTTACAAAGGCGTCGCGATCGAAACGAAAATGGGATCGCAGGCAGTTCGTGATACGCGAGGTCAGGTGGCGACATATCACGGCAAACCGATCATGGCGTACTTCACTTCGACGTGCGGCGGACGCACCGAGAATGTCGAGAACGTCTTCGACACCAACGAACCGTATCTGCGCGGTGTTGAATGCTCACTCGAAGGCCATCGCCATTTCGAACCGTTTCTTATTAAGACGATCCGTACGCCGGCAAAGCTTCGTAACGAAGAATATTTGGATCTCGTCCGACTGATGTCGCTTCTGGCTGTGAACGGATTCTCGCTGACGACGAATCAATTCACAGACGACTGGTTCGACGAGGAGCCGACGGTTGGCGAAGTTTCTAACTGGATGAATCAGCTTGCGTCGCGATTCGGAAGGCCGTTTCCGAACGTTACGAAGGAGACGTTGAAGCCCGTCGAGCTGGCTCGTATGCTGGCTTCGTTCGCTTACACTCCCGGCGCACCTGACACGCTTCTGAGCGATTCCGACGTCAACTATCATCTCTCATTCGACGACGCGGGCGAGGTTCCGAAAGAGCGCCGTGCGGATTTGGCGATGCTGATGCGGGATGGACTGTTTACGCTTCACGCCGACCTGACATTGAAACCGCAAAAGTATTTTCGACGAGCAGATCTTTTGCGTTTGATCCGTCAGATCTACGAGAAGAAAAAATGGATGCCGTCGCTACAGACGGCTGAGGCGAAGTCGACCGCCGACGGAAAACTTGTACTTAAGAGCGGTCGGTCGGAGAGAGCGGTGACGGTCAAGCCCGACGTATTTTTGTTCCGCACATTCGGAGCAAGTTCGTATCCGGTCAAGGAAGCGGCGTTGGTCGGTGGTGAAGAGGTTCGATTTCAAACCGACTCGAGCGGAGCCGTCACGTATCTTGAGGTGAGCCCTACCGATCAGCCTACGGTTGCGGAACGCATGTCGCCGTTCACCAACTGGACAACGTCACTTTCTCCATCAGCCGTTCAATCGCGTCTATCGCGTTACGTCCGCGGGATCGGGACGCTTTACGACGTGAACATAAAACGTCAGGGTTACTCGCGTCGCGCGGCCGAGCTCGAGATCATCGGATCGAACGGAACAAAGGTCCTAAAAGGCGGGAAAATAAGATCTGCACTTCGACTTAAGGAACAGCTTTTCGTCATCAACAAACGCTATTCGGGAAGCCAGGTTTCTGGTTACACCTTCACCGGCCGCGGCTGGGGCCACGGCGTCGGCATGTGTCAATACGGAGCTTACGGACTGGCGAAGATGGGTGTGAAATACGACGACATCATCAAGCACTACTACACCGGTGTCGATGTTACAAAAGCATACTGACGTCTAGAAAGTCTCGTGGTGAAAAGCGCCACTACCCGATAGGCATCTTGCAAAATTTACGAGGGTCGAAGGATCTTTCGTATTGCCGGTGCAGCAAAATATGAAACTATCTCCTTCGCAGGTAAAAGGCTCGTTGATCCTGGCGGCGATGATCTTTATTTTTATTCTTGTCCGCTACGCGCTATCGTAGACCAACCTCGCATCGTCATGGACAACTATTGCTCCGTGTCACCGTCGACCGCGCAGACTACGAGCCCTCAGAAACTGAGGTGACGATCTGAAAACAATCTTCACAAATCCCGTGCGTAAGCAACGGCACTGGTGGTTGGCTCGAAATTGCCGAATCTTCCAGACTCACCCAGCGTCCATCGACAAAGACCTTCTTGCACCAGCTGCAAATGCGAATCATCTCCGAAGTTCGCGGAACAGATCTGTCGATAACGTTCTCCGGCGTGCGAGCTTCGATCAATATTGCGGTCGAGCGAAATTCAACCAAACCCTCGCGCGAGTTCTCCATTCGCATTTCCATCGATCTCGTGAATCCCGGACTATCGCAATTAAATGGAAATGTTACCGAATCTCCGCGTCGAGCCAGGTCGATCGCACGCCGATAGAACGCCTCCGTTCCAGAATCGGAAATGAAGTCCCAGATCGGTCTCTTGAGCACTTTCTCGGACGTCGTTTCGTAACCGTCATTTTCAAGCGCAAACCTGTCCCACTCGTCGTTTACGAAAACGATTCGATCGTCGGAGTCGATCTGGTATGTAACGTTTCCTCTGGAGGTCATAGTGACTTTAAACTCAGCGAGTGGTCAGTATGTTCGCTCTAGAGGCGATTCGCAACCGTAACGCTCGCGAGAACAATGCTCACCCGGTTCGAAAAGCTTTAACGGGTTTTCACACCTGCTCGGTTCGAGCTATCGTCGCGCGGAGGAAACTCACAGCTCCGCTAGGAGCCTAATGTTTGTAGCACCGCGGTACAACTCGGTAACACGCTCCGGAGGAGCGGTATCTACCTCAATTCATTAAAGCGTGTCGCTCCTACGGAGCTACAATCATTTTTATGTTCCGGTTCTACCAATATGTCGCACCAAACGGTGCTAGAAACGAACTCGAAATACAAGAAACTACCGTATCGGTTTATCGCTCATCTCGAATAGGATCTTCCCGCCGTTCGTGATCTCGGCGAACGTAAGATAATTCCGGTTCAACACCCGACCGTTCACGAGAACTCTTTTCACGAATACATTCTTCTCGCTTTGATCACGCGCCTCGATCGATAGTGTCTTTCCATTCTCCAATTTCAAAACTGCAGTTTTTATCGCCGGGCTCCCAAGCGAGTACTGACCCGATCCGGGAGCGACCGGATAGAATCCGAGCGCGGTAAACAAGTACCACGCCGACATCTGGCCGCAATCGTCGTTTCCACCAAGCCCGTCGGGCGTCGGATGGTACTGATGCTTCAGGATCGCGCGAACACGCTCTTGCGTTTTCCAGGGCTCATCCGTCCAGTTGTAAAGATATGCGACGTGGTGGGCAGGTTCGTTCCCGTGCACATACCCACCGATGATGCCTTCGCGGGTGATGTCCTCAGTCTCGGCAAAAAATTCGTCGGGCAGATGCATCGTGAACAGCTCATCGAGGTACTTCGTGAATTTAGACTTTCCTCCAAAGGCCGTGATCATGCCATTCGGATCGTGCGGAACGTAGAGGCTGTAGTTCCAGGCGTTGCCTTCGATGAACCCCTGGTCATGCGTCTGCAGGGCGTCGAACTTTTCACGAAACTTCCCGTCGCTCAATCGCGGACGCATGAACCCTGACTTTGCGTCGAAGACATTTTTCCAATTGTCGGAACGGTCGATGAATTCCTTGTAGAGATCGTTTTGATTTAGTTTCTTCGCCGCTTGAGCGATCGCCCAATCGTCGTACGCGTATTCGAGAGTCTTCGATACGGATGACGAGTTCTTGTCCTCGGGAACATAGCCGAGCTTCATGTAGTGTTCGAGTCCGTCGTAATATTTTGTGCGTGCGGTTTGCGCAGCGGCGTCGAGAGCTTTGTTCGCTTCAACTCCGGTGAGATTCCCCGTGACGATCGCATCGGAGATGACTGACACGCTGTGATAACCGATCATGCACCAATTCTCGTTCGCATAGTGTGACCACACGGGAAGCATCTTATGAACGCTCTGATCGTAAAGCGCCGTCATCGAGCGGATCATGTCGCGGTTTCGAGTCGGTTGAATAATGTTGAGAAACGGATGAAGAGCGCGATACGTGTCCCATAGCGAGAAGGTCGTGTAGTTTGTGAACTCGACGTTGCTGTTCGCTGTTCCGACTTTGCGTCTTTGCGTCTTTGCGGGAAATACGTTGCTTGCCGTCCCGACAACAGCTTTGTGCACATTCTGATCAATGCCCTTGTACTGTCCGTCCGTATCCATGTAAACAGTCGGCGATAGAAACGTGTGATAGAGAGCTGTATAGAAGTTTGTCATCTCACCTTCATCAAGCGTCGTCACGGCGATCTTCCCGAGTTCGCGGTTCCATGCGGCCTGGCCTTCGCGCTTCACACGATCGAAATCCCAATCTGGAATCTCAGATCTGAGATTTGAAATGGCTCCTGCGGTTGAGACTGGAGAGAGCGCAAACTTGATCTTAACCTTCTCGCTCGCCGCAGTTTTGAAATTGAAATATGCGCGGATCTGTTTCCCGGCCATCTCAGGAAAGTTCTTCGTCTGATCAAACTTTCGCCAGAATCCTTTGTAATCTTCCTTCCCAAAATTCTTAAAGCCGTACGACGTGAACGGTTTCGAAAATTCCATTGCGAAGTAAACGGTTCGCGTTCGGGCCCAGCCGTTCGTCTGACGATAGCCGACGATGGTGTGATCATTCTCGACACGAACGAAAGTCCAGACGTTCTTGTCGTCGTAGTTGTAGATGCCGTGCATCAGGTCGAGGATGATGTGAGCGTCGTCCGATGCTTTTGGAAATGTGTACTGGTGAAAGCCGACGCGAGTTGTCGCGGTCATTTCGGCGAGGATGTTGTCGTCGTCGAGGCGAACTTTGTAATAAGCAGCTTCCGCTGTTTCGTTGGCATGCGAGAACGCTGATCTGAACCCTGTCGACGGATCGCTCTTAGAACCGGGCTCAAGCTGCAGCTCGCCCATCGTCGGCATTATCAGAAAGTCGCCAAGATCCGAATGCCCGGTCCCGCTGAAGTGCGTGTGCGAGAATCCCACAATCGAGCGGTCGTCATACTGGTAGCCGGCGCAGTACCGGTATGCATCCTTGTTGTATTTTCCGCCGATATTGTGCGGCTGCTGGTCCGTGTCAGGAGAAAGCTGCACCGATCCGAAAGGCACCGTCGCTCCGGGATACGTGTGTCCCATCTTCTGCGTTCCGATCAACGGGTTGACGTAGCGGACGTAATCCGTCGTTTGCGCAGAAACACACAGTTGCAGGCTCAGGAAAATGATCAACGTTCTAAATTGTTTCATTTCGTTGTGATTAGTACTTAAACTTTGCCAGGTCAAAAAGTGCACCGCCGGACAGAAGTGTCGCTGTGTCGGTCGGGCCAGTGAAGAGGAAATGTAATTCCGAAGAGCCGGCTTTAGTCTCGCATCTGATCTTCAATGCATTTATCTTTTCACCTGCGAACCCAACGTCCTTAAGGGAGCGGCCCATCCACTTTGCGAACTCTGCATCGCTCAAAGATCCGGACTCGTAACTCGGCGTTGAACATACTTCACGTCCGATACTGAACCGCTCTAGTCGGACAGTTATGTCGGATCCGTAGAGCTTTTCAAACTGCGCATCGTTTTCGGCCGAAGCCGATTTTCCGTCAGCATATCGGATACCGGATATTCTCCAGATGCCGAACGGTGGCAAGACGACCGCGGCGCCGTACAATTTCGCGGCCGTAGGGCCGACCGCTTTCCAGGTTTCCATTTTGGGAGCGTAAGTGAGTACGGGCTTTTCGGATGAATCGAGCAGTGTCGTTTCCACGATCCGATAAGCGCCCTTCTTCGAATCGAATTGGATCGTCTCAAGACGCGTCTTATATTTAACACCGGGCTTTTCATACGCTTCCTCGGATTTCGATAGAATGGTTCTAAACTTTGCGCTGAAAAGACCGCCTGGTCCGAGGATAAGACTTGAGCTACTGATCTCAATATTCGAAGCCTGAGCGGTGATGACTCTCTGCCACTCCTTATTCTGATTACGGTCTCCGATGACTAGCGGATTAATGATCTGCCCGGCGGTGAGCGTCGGGGAAAGCGAGAGCAAAGCCAAAAAGCAGGAAGCGACGACGCAGATTTGGACGGGCGATCTTATTAATCTAAGCCGTGACCTCATGATGTTCGCTATCTTAATATGGCTCGACCAAAAAATGGAATAGTACTGTTCAGTACCATCATAGGATGACGACGGTTCCTTTCAACGACTCGATCTTCGCAATAGCCGGCCCGACGGCTTCGGGGAAAACCGCGCTCGCCGTCGAGCTCGCACTCCGCGTGGGAGGCGAGGTCGTCAATTTCGACTCGGTGCAGATCTACAAGAGCATTGAGATCGCGACCGCGAAACCGACCGCGGAAGAACGTCGAGGCGTACCGCATCATCTTATCGACTACGTTGATCCGAACGTGAATTATACCGCGGCCGATTGGGCACGCGATGCGGGCGAAAAGATCGTTGACATCGAATCACGCGGCCGCACACCGATCCTCGTCGGCGGGACCGGATTTTACTTTGGCACGCTGATGCGGCCGTTGTTCGACGGACCTCCGACAGATGAGTCGATTCGTAGTCGGCTTCGGGCGATAAAGGAAAAGCGCGGTCCGGAATTCCTCCACCGTCTTCTGACGAAGATCGACCCAGTTGCTTCGCAAAATCTTTTCCCGCGGGACTACGTACGCGTGACGCGAGCTCTCGAGGTTTACTTTCAGACTGGCGAGCGTATTTCGGACCAGCAGCCGAATCGAGCCGAGCCACCGGAATTTGCCGGACGGATCAAGCTCTTCGTTCTCGAGCCGCCGAGAGATGTCCTCTACGACAAGATCAACTCGCGGACAGAATCTCACTTCGCCGCCGGCCTGGTTGACGAAGTGAAACAATTGCGCGTCTCGGGCGTAAACGATTTAACTAACGCACTCGGATCGCATTCTTATCGTCGTGTGTGTGAATACCTTCGCGGTGAGCGAACTCTCGAAAGTGCGATCGAGCAGTCGAAACAGGATGTCCGGAACTATGCGAAGCGGCAGCTTACGTGGTTTAGGCGTGAAGATGTCGCCTTGTGGCTAAAAGGGTTTGGCGACGATCCGAAAGTAATTGACGAGGCCAATCGATACATCCACGAGTTAAACGCCCGCAATCGCACGTTTTAAGAAATTTCTTGTCGCTGTGTTCAAATCTGCTATAATTTTCAACGCAATTGTAAAACTAAGTAAATAAACGAGAAATGTTATGGAAAAACAAGCTGCCCAAAACATTCAAGACGCCTTTTTAAACTCCGCGCGTCGGGAAAGAATAAATGTGGTCGTGCACCTTCTACAAGGAGCGACCTTGTCGGGCAGGATCAAAAGCTTTGACAAGTTCTCGGTTTTGCTCGACGTCGGCGCTGACGTCCTGATCTTCAAACACGCGATCTCCACCATTTCTCAGGAACGAAAGACCGACACGGCCTCCGCGTAAGAATCCAGCCTTGCAGGGAAAATTTATTACTTTTGAGGGTATTGACGGAAGCGGGAAGTCAACGCAGCTACGTATGCTGTCCGGCGACCTGAAGCAGCGCGGTATTGACGTAATCACGACTCACGAGCCGGGTGGAACTCCGCTCGGCCGCCGCTTGCGCGAAGCGTTCCTCGAGACAGAGGAAACGGTCGCTCCGATAGCCGAACTTCTTTTGTTTGCAGCCGACCGCGCACAGCATGTCGAGTTCTTGATCCGCCCGGCACTTGCCGAGGGGCGGCTTGTAATATCGGATCGTTACGCGGACGCGACCTTCGCGTATCAGGGAGCGGGCCGGGGTTTTTCCGAAGAGACGGTCAACGAGATAATAAGACTTGCGACGGGGGGGCTGAAGCCCGATCTTACCCTGTTCTTCGACATCACGGTTGAGAATGCGATCCGGCGAATGAGCGAACGACATGAGACGGGTGCGGGTCGAAATCGGATGGACGTTGAAACGCAGGATTTTTATTCGAATGTTCGAACTGCATATCTCGGCATTGCGGCAAGGGAGCCGGAACGGTTCAAGGTCTTAGACGCGAACGGCTCGATCGAAGATACACGAGCTCAAGTCGTCGAGACGGTCACGAATTTTCTCGCATGAACAAGTTAATCGGAAACAAATTGATCGGCAAAACCTTGTTGCGGTTTGTAACGACCGGCAGGGTACCGAACGCGCTCCTTTTTACAGGTCCGGACGGTGTAGGCAAAAGGCAGTTTGCGATCGAACTTGCGCGCAGCCTTGTCTGCACCAACTCGAATGAACAGGGAGCATGCGGTCAGTGCGCGGTTTGTAACCGCGTCGGCGAATTCGCGATCCCAAAATTCGAGAAGGGCTCGGATTCAGATCAAGTATTTTTCAGCCAACACCCTGATGTGGGAACCGTTGTCCCGTACAATCGGAACCTGCGCGTCAATGCGATTCGAGCACTCGAGCGCGAAGCGCACTTCCGGCCGTATGAAGCCGGAGCGCGAGTCTTCATAATTAACGACGCCGAAAAGATGAACGCTGAGGCCTCGAACGCTCTTCTGAAAACTCTTGAAGAACCGCCGTCAACATCGCACATTATTCTGATCGCTTCCCGAGCCGACACGTTGCTCCCGACTATACGGTCGCGTTGTCAGACGATCCGCTTTGGCCCCGTGGCATTCGATGAACTTGAAAAACACCTGATCGATGAGTGTCAGTTTTCGCCCGACGATGCCGCACTCGCCGCCCGCGTTTCGGGCGGGAGCGTTGGCCGTGCAATTGAGATCGTTCCTGCTTCGTTCCGTACGCAGCGTAGCTTGATGCTCGCCGTGTTGAAGGCCGCGGTCGGCGGTAACAAACGTGAACTGCTCGCCGCCTCGGAAGAAATGTCGGACGCCAAGAACAAGGAAGAGTACGAAGAGAAATTGGAAATCCTCCAGGGCCTGGTGCACGACGTTTGGTTACTGCGAAACGGAGCGAACGAAACCGCGATGCTGAATATAGACATCAAGCCAGAGCTGGCCGAGCTCGCCGAAGTTACACCGTCCCCCAGGATCTCTTCCTGGCTGGAAGAGATCGAGGCCTTGCAGGAAAGTTTCTTAGTAAACATCAATAAGAGAATCGCTGCGGATTCGCTATTCATTACGATGGCCGCCGGTTGAGCCCTCCTTTGTAATCTGCGATATTGACTGAGATGAATGCCGCGATCGAACAAACCGGAAATGCTCACCTGATCGAGCGCATTGTTGCCGCTTCTGGTGTCATTGCGATCACGAGCGGTGCTGCGGCGGTTTGGTATTTCGATCCGAACACGACAGGTTTCTTCCCGGACTGCCCGCTGTATGCGTTAACCGGATTCGCATGTCCGGGATGCGGACTGACGCGCGGGTTTCACGCGCTTTTTCACGGCGATATTTTCGGAGCACTTGATTACAACCTGCTCTTGCCGTTCTTTGCGCTGCTTATCGGCTTCGGATTTATATCGATGGTCTACTTTGCCGTGCGCGGTAGACGAATACCGTTCAACTTACTTCATCCGAATGCTCTGTGGGTGTTCTTAGTTTTGCTGCTGGTGTTTGGAGTGGCGAGAAATCTGCCGTGGTATCCGTTTACTGTGTTGTTCCCGTAACGAAGACTTTGCCACAGAGCACACCGAGAGAGAAAATTGCCCGCGAAATACGCGAAAGGACGCGAAAAAAGAAATTCTTCTTTCGCGTCCTTTAGCGTATTTCGCGGGCAAAAATCTTAGGTGATCTTAACGAGTGGATTCACATCCGCCAGGGACTTCGCAGCTGCTCCTTCCTTTCGCAAGATCTCAACCTCTTTTACGAACTCTTCTACGATATCTTCACCCGACACGCGTCGCATCGGAACACCGTCCTTGAAGATCATTCCGACGTTACGCCCGAAAGTAATTCCTAATTGCGAATCGTGCGCTTCGCCTGGCCC
>JANMUW010000509.1:0-9714 GCA_031392105.1 Acidobacteriota bacterium
GCCCTGGATTCTAGAACCATCGAGCGCGGAGAACGGCGGCAGCAGCTTCATACGAAAGGCTTGTGGCTCGCGAAAAACCAGCCGTGCTCCGTCAGCGAGGCAAAAACGAGCGTGTCAGGGGTCATTGGATCAACGATGAAAAAGATCGCCGCAAAGGTAAGGATAAGCCGTCCGAAGTTCTTGTCGTTCGCGATCAAGAATAAGCAGCCTGCAACTACTCCAATGGCGAAGGCGATGTCTGCGACCGCATTTCACGTTATCGTTTCTGCCGATCATAAGAAATCCGCGAAGAAGTCGAGTACCGCGCCCGACTCGATTAATACCGGCGTTTGTGTCGTCGCTAAGGAGGTCAACGGCAACATAATCTCCTACCGCGAGCTGCATCGAAAGATGTAAGATGTGAGCAATGGAGATTACAGGTCGAGTAATTAAGGAAGTCTTCGCGAAGGGCTCTAAGAGCGAGCGGCCGGCCGTGCTGTTGGATACGGGCAAGAAGCGATACGTTTTGCGTCGACAGGGCGGCAATCCGTTCAGCGATCCGGCCCTCGATAAGCTCGTCGGAAAAAATATCTCTGCCGTCGGTAACGTGACAGGCTACACGCTAATAATGTCCGACTGGTCGGAGACCGACGATTGAAAGGTTTAGAGTTTCGAGATTCGAGATTCGCACTCTCAACTCGAAACTCGAAACTCTAAACTCTAAACTCGAAATTCGAAACTCTAAACTCAAAACCGAAACTTAGCTTCCGATCTCACCGCCATCATCCTTCGTGATCACAACTAACGACGAGCGTGGTCGCCCGCCGGACGGGCCGTCGGGCCACGAACTGAAACGCTTCGGGTTTGCGGGATCGTTCGATCCGCTCGGGGCTTCACCCGGATGTTGAATACCGACGAACATCGTCCGCTCATCGGGTGTGACAAAGACTCCGGTTATCTCGCAAACGTTTGGTCCAGTCAGGAACCTTCGTGTTTCGCGCGTCGCGGGGTCGGCACAGACCATCTGGTTATTTCCAAACCCCTGATACGGGCCGGTTCGGTTTTCCGGATTGATGCTGCTTCCGGATACGTCGGTCTGAATCCAGAGCCTACCGCTCGGAGCGACGTACAATCCATCCGGCGAGCCGTACTTATCGCCGACGATGTTCGAGCCATGCGCGGGATTTGCCGGGTCGCCTGCGAGCGCGAAAATGTCCCAGGCAAATGCGTTCTGCGTCCAATCCTGGGTGTATGACCAGCGGATGACATGGCCGTAGCGATTAACCGACCGCGGGTTTGGTGCATCGACGCCCGGGTTTGATCCGGCACCTCGAGATGTATTATTCGTAAGCGTCGCGATCGCGGTCAGATGTTCTGGAAATGTGTCGATCCATTCCGGCCTGTCCATCTTCGTCGCCCCAACCAAGTCAGCTGCAAGTCGCGTGTTGATAAGAATGGAATTCAATGACCATCCCGCCAGAGCCGGATTGTCGGGGGTGAGCGGGATCCATCGTCCGGTACCGTCGGCGTTAAACTTCGCGACGTAAAGCGTGCCGTCGTCAAGCGGATCAATCCCCTCGCGGCGCGCCCTTCGCCACGGCAGTCGCGAGACGTAACGGTAGATATATTCGAAGATCTCATCGTCGCCCGAGTAAACGACCACTCGCCCGTCGCGGGCTTCTTGCACCCAGGCACCTTCGTGCTTGAATCGCCCGAGGGCGGTCCGCTTGATGGGTGTCGACGATGGATCGAAGGGATCTATCTCGACCACCCAACCAAAGCGGTTGGGTTCGTTCGGATGAAGATTCGCATTGAATCGCTCGTCGGTGTTGTGCCAGAGATAGCCGGCGCCTCCTGATGTGATCCCGTAGCGGATCTCCTCGGTAGTTCGCGTACCGGTCTTACGAAAGTACCCGTTGAAGTTTTCTTCACAGGCGAGATAGGTACCCCAAGGCGTGTAGCCCATAGCGCAATTATTTATCGTTCCGAGCACGCGGGTTCCGTCGGGATCGGCCGACGTCTTTAGCCTGTCGTCGCCTGATGCGGGCCCGCCGATGTCGATAGGTGTGCGAGCAGTGATCCGGCGTGCGTACGACGAGGGGCGGACGACTCGCCATTCGCCTCCTCGCGAACCCGGAGGCCTTCCCCTTCCCTGCTTTGTCACCTCGATGATCGACACTCCGTGAGCGTTTTGCGATTTCATCGTCTTTTCCGAATTCCAGCCGGATGTTCCGTCAGGAAACAGCAGAACGTCGTCGGTATATTCGTTGTTCTGGACTATGAGCCCGCGAGCTGAACCGTTGATCGGGAAATACACGATGCCGTCGTTATGCATCCCCCATTGTTGAGCCTGGTCGGCGGCAGAATTGCTCGCATTTGGATTAAATTCCGGGCCATCGGAGACCGGGTCACCCCATGCGATCAGAACTCGCGCCGTATACCCGATTGGTACGACGAGGTTGTCGGATTCTGAAATTGGAACGCTTGAGAAACCCAAAAGTGGACTTCCGCCTCCCGCAGCCTTCGCAGCCGCCGGAACGGCTCCGACAAGTGTCCCGACTCCGCCGGTCGTACCAAGAAGCGCGGCCGCCACCGCTGCTCCCTTAAGAAAGTTTCGACGTGAAAGCCTCTCAGTTAATACTTCGTCAAAGGTCTCGTTATCTGAAAAGTTGCTCACCAGTTCGTCATCGAATTTCGACATTATAAGAATTTCTCCTCGGAAAGATTAAGACCATGTGCGGACGGCGTACTGCTCGTGCGTCGCGCACACCAACAGAAAAAACCTTCGGAATGTGTTCAGCCTATTCGCCTGAAGTTAATTAAGTGTGTTGGGCGATTTAAATCGGAGTGAATTTCGCGCGTTGCTTGATCTTCGAAGCTTCAGCCTGGATGTTGAGACCCCGAGCTACTTTCTTCAAAACCTTCAGCAAGAAGCTTGCGTAGTAAGCCGGATGAAGAGCATTACGCAGATCTTCGCTCTTGTATGCCTGTTCACAGCGTCCGCCTGCGCGCAGGCTAGAAAGACCGAACCCATAAAACCTGAAGACCTTACTAAGCCGATCGCTGAGAAGGCGGGCGCGGGCGTGACCGTCAGGTACATTGCCAACGAAGGAGTCCTGATCGCGGCGGCCGGCAAGCAGATTCTCATCGACGGCCTGCACCGCGAATACAAACCAGACTACCTCTTCCCGCCACCCGAGCTGCGGGCGATACTGGAGAACGCCCGCGCTCCGTACGATAAGATCAACCTCCTGCTCGTATCCCACGTCCATCTCGATCATTTTCATCCGGAGTCGATCGGGCTGTATTTGAATAGAAATCCGCGAGCGATCCTCGCAACATCCGAGCAAGCCGTCGCAGAAGTGGAAGCGAACTTCACCGGGTACGAGAAGATCAGATCCCAAATTAAGCCGGTGGTGCACGAATGGAAAAAGTCAGCCTCGATAACTCAGGACGGTATGAAGATAAAATTTCTCGGGTTGCGGCACGGCGGCGATCGTTGGAAGGCGATGCAGAATCTCGGACATGTTATCGAGATCGGCGGCAAGAAGCTCCTGCACATCGGCGACGCGGACATGACCGCTGAAAACTTCATCTCGTTCAACCTCGCACAAGAGAAGATCGACATAGGATTAATTCCCTACTGGTTTCTGATGTCGGCTGAGGGCCGTGCGCTGGTCAGGGAACAGTTCAACCCGGCGCACATCATCGCCGTTCACATCCCGCCCGCCGAAGCCGCACAAGTGATCGCCCAACTGAAGAAAGACATGCCCGACGCTGTGGCATTTACGAAGATTCTTGAGGAAAGGCATTTTTAAAGTTAGGCTCGTATCGACTATAGTCAGGCAGTGTCGGTCCGGGTTATCATCTTGGCATGGCGGATGCAGTTTCTGGCCCTAATCTCAACGAAAAATAGATAATCACGTGGAGCCCCTGCTGCACACCAACCAGTCCGCGGACCGCGGACACGAATAAAGCTCAACTTGACGAAGCGTAGCAAGATCAAGGCGCACCTGTAAATA
The DNA here is from genome assembly GCA_031392105.1 of Acidobacteriota bacterium. Taxonomy (GTDB): domain Bacteria; phylum Acidobacteriota; class Blastocatellia; order Pyrinomonadales; family Pyrinomonadaceae; genus OLB17. Next base: position 4,002 of record JANMUW010000509.1, read on the forward strand.
CATATGAGTACCCTTTTAGGATTAGAAGAAAAAGACACCAATGCAGTTGATCGCGCGGCGACCGTTAACCGCGAGGAGCTCGAGGCCAAGATGAAAAGCGGAGGGAGCTGGTTTTACTGGATCGCCGGCCTTTCGGCGATCAACTCGGCGATCTACTTGTTTGGTGGCGAAGTAGCGTTTCTCGCCGGACTCGGATTCACGCTCATGGCCGACGCACTGGTGGATGCCGCTATCGACAGCGGTTTGCCCTCAGGTGTTAAAGCTGTCGCGATCATTTTCAATTTCATTCTTGTCGCGATGTTTGCCCTATTCGGCTACTACGCAAACAAGCGATTCGCCGTCGCGTTCATCGTCGGCATCGTTATCTACGTGCTCGACGCTCTGCTTCTGCTTTTACTCGGCAGCTTCTTTAGCGCGGCGTTTCACGCATTCGCGCTGTTCTTTATCATCCGTGGCTTCCTCGCGTGTCGAAAGTTAAATGCGAGTCAAGAGTCCGTCCCGTTCCAAACACCGCCTCCACCAGCGAGCGCTTGAAGGCGGAAATCACCGCTCACTCGGAGCAGGTGCGGACGTGGAGTCGTAGATAGTTCGTGTCGAGTCGGCGAAATTATCGACCTGCTTGGCCGATACGTTTTTGGTCGATCGCATTTGTAAGTTCCTGGATGCCCGCTAACCGGAACAGAACGTCGCCTAGCTCGAATGAATTGGAAAGACGGATGGTGTTGTACAACCCGCGAAAGTCGAGTTCCCGCGGCCCGACTTGAACAGCCATGCCGACGCCATTCAAAAAGACGTCCATCTGGGTATCGCCCGCGCCGAGCGACGCCGGCATTTCGAATCCTAGATGATCTGCAGCGGCATTTGCCCCTGTCAGCTTGTCGACGCCCTTCGTTGTGAAGAAGCTGCTCGGCTTCGCCTGCTGATAGGCCATCAGCTCGTCGGCAGAGCGCTCGATCAATAAAAAGATCATGCAGATCTCTTCCTTATGCAGCTGCTCCTGTAGCTTGGTGACCTCGACCGCGGTTACCGCCGATGCGCTTTTATATTTTTCCTTGACGTGCGTCACTTTCTCGGCAACTGGCGTCCATACGATCTCGCCCATTCGCCAGTCGCGCGGATAGTAGAAGAGCAGGACATCACGAATATTGTCGGCGAGTAGCGATTCGACTCCTGTAATCACGGCATCGATCTCGTTCGTCGTCAGCGTGAACGCCGCGATCTCCACGAAGCAAAGCTCGTACTTCTCGTCACGCTGCACATAACCGATCTGACTCCCGTTCATAGAAACGACCGGTATAGGTGAGTTAGAAATGGCGAGCCATTCCTTGCCGAAGGTTCGCATTACGGAGAGTGGAAACCGAAGTGAGTTTAGAACCACCGGACGGCCGCGATCATAAAGCGCTTTCAACCCGAGCTCGACCGGCCGCGGAACTATGGTCCGGCCGTTTTCTTCGTGTACCGCGGTACCATCGAGATCGATAACCACCGCGCCGCGTTCAGTAAAACCCGAGTTATGGGCAAAATCACCAATTGCATTCTCAACCGACAGATTTAAAGCCATACAGTGCTCAATCGAGCAACTCTTATGCCGTGGGGAAGTCTATCGAGTCTAGCGAGTCTGTCGAGTCTGGCGAGTCTGTTGGTAGACATGCCGAACCCACGACCGAAAGTCTTCCAACGTTAGACAGACTCGATAGACTCGCCAGACTCGATAGACTCGATACACTCACCAGACTCGCCAGACTCGATAGACTCGCCACACTCAAGGCACTCGCCCGACATAGCGGCGATAAACAACATCGGGCGTATCGAGATTGCGGCCTTCTTTTAGGTTGACGGAAAGCCGGATGAATTGCGCCAAAGACCACGCGAGCGGAGTCGCAGATCCTGTGCCCTCACCGAATCGTAGAGGCGGAACGAATTGCGGATCGATCGCGGGTGATGCCTTATTGTCCCAGATCTGTTCGGGGATCATCATTCCTTCATTCGCGAATCCGAGCATCGCATCGATACGTCGCAGCGCGATCGAAAGGCATGACTTGCGAAACGACAAATCCGCGTTCCGCGATCCACAATCCGCAATTTCATACTGTCCGCGTTCGCCGGTGAGCAACGCCCACAGCCGTCCCTTACCTGTATATTTCCCGTCCCAGTTCCATCGTCGGCCATCGTCCATTTCGCCGTAGCCGTCATGGTTGTAGCGGTAGAATGCTTCGCCGTTCGGTGTGTCGACTTTGATGACCTGATCGATGACCTTCAGCGACTTTACGATGAGTGGATCGTCCGCCGGCTTAATGCCGAGGCGAACAAGCTCGAGAAAACCAGCGTCAACAATTTCGCGCTCGTCGAACCAACCGGCTCCGTTGTTGATCTCGATCTTATCGCCGGCATCGGGTCTTCCATTTCCGGTGATGCGGAGATAATAATTTCCGTCGCCGTACTTCCCGGTCGTCGTCGCCGTCCACTTTTCGATCTTCGTCTGCCATTCGTCGGCGGTCTTCAGCCATCGATCCGCGCTTTTCTGATCGCCGTTTCGCTTTGCGATCTCCGCCGCACAGACAAGTCCGGCGATCTCGGCCGCGATCGTCGAAGGCGAATACCCGGATTCTTCTTCCCAACGCTCCTGCGGAGTCGCGGGCCCGTTTTTGACTATGAAGTCGGCCGCACGTCGGACGTGATCATACGTCGGCTTATCAAACCTTCCGAGTTGATATGCGAGGATCAGCGGATATGCGACCTCATCCATCTGAAGTGAACCCCAATACGGTTTCCCGTCGAGCCATGAATTCTGCGGAAAGCTTCCGTCGGGTTTCTGCTGCACTTTGAAAAGGAATTCGAGAGCTCGTTCCGCCGCGGCCTTGTCGCCGAGCGCGATGAACGCCGTCGCAACCTGGTAAAGATCCCGCGACCAGATGAGATGGTATCCGCCGACATTATTTTCGTTCGCGTTCACCCCGCCGCCCCACGGAATAGACAGCGACGCGATATTCGCTCCGCGGTGCGTCTTGTCTTCGTGTGCCTTGAGCTGCATCGCAGCCATGTTGAACTGCGCCTGGGATTTTGGATCGACTTTCGGGAGGGACTTGAGATAGTCGAGCCAGCCGACCTGATATTCCTGATAAGTTTTCTCGAATCCCTTGGTAAGCGCGGTGGCGGCGGTCGCTTTCGCAGTTTCCGATGTAGCTCCGAACGCTAACGCGAACAACATTGTCGTGCGTTGATTTTTCAAAGTTACCGGAGTTATCTTCGCGACCTGAACGAGATTTCCGTTTTCGGCTCGCGCGAACGGTTGGCTTATTTTTCCGTCTGCCTTTAACTGCGTCAGGCCGTCATTTACACCAAGAAATCCGTTCGTCACCTCGGTGATCGTGCAGCGTCCGCAAGTCAGCGCGGAAGCGATCTTCTCATCGGTCGACAAGAGATACCGACCCTCCGTCCAGCCGCTGTCGCCCATCCCGCTATTTCCAAGTGAAGGGTCATAGTAAACGTAGAGTTCGTTGCCGGGATCATCAGACGTGAATGTCACTTCTATCAGGATCGCGTTCGATCGCGGATCGGTGAGATATCTCTTCGCAATCGCCCAGCCGCCGGTCTTCGATCTGTTCACCTGGCGAAAGACGAGCGAGTTTGGAAAATAGACGTTTCGATAGAGTTCGGATAACTTGAGCGATGGGATCTTCGATCCTTCGCCTTCCCTCCCGGGCGGACTGACGGAGGCCCCAGTCACACTCGGCAGCTTTATCAACTTCTCTTCACGGTGGATCGGAAAAGTTTCGATCTCGTGAACAGCGTCGTCCCGCTCGGTCTCGGCCTTGCGGGTTTTTGAATTGACGACGACGAACTGCAGCAGTTGGACATTCGCGACCGTCACATCCGGATAGTAAACTTCGGTCATCACTCCCTGGGCAAGAGTGAACCAGACTTTGCTTTCGAGGCTCGCCGACGTTCCGACTCCCTGCTTCCCTGCCGTCGCCCATTGGGCGTCGGCACCGGGGCCGCCGGGGGCGAGAGTTTGGGAATACGTAAACGAGACGAAGGCGATCCAGACCGCGAAACATCTAACAATCTTCATAAGAACAAAGGCAATCGGGAACGACAGGCAGAGACCCGAGCGATGGCGAGGGCGCCCTGTTACTGACCAAGAACACACACCCTACCCGTCGTGTTTCCGCCTGTAAAAGATTCAAAGCCCGAACGAACAACTAAGGCGTTCTCCTAAACACACGTACTCCGAATGCATCGAGCGCCAACTTCGGGATTTCGAGTTTAGGTTTCTCTTTCGCCTTCGCCTTTTCGTCATCGGGCGGGAGCGGAGGCGAAAGGTCTGGCGACATCTCTATGAACTTTCCGGCAACATCGACCGTCCCCGAGAAGGGAGCGTTCGTCATGTTGATAGCGACGACGACCTCTTCCTTTCCGGAGCGACGGACGAATGTGACGACACGGTTTTCGTCGGAATTCCGAAGCCAAACCAGATCTCCGCGACGCAATGCAGTCGAACTTTTTCTTAACGCGACGATTGACTTGTAGAAACGCGGGAATTCAGGGCGACGGATTGCAGTCTGCCAAAAGATCGGCATCTTCTCAAAAAGCGCCGGATACCCGGATTCGGTCGTATCGCCTACTTCCATACCGTTGTAGATCAGCGGCACGCCGTCGAGCGTGAATGCGAGAGCTTCGGCTGCAAGCGCACCTTTCTCTCCAAACCGCGCGATCGCCCGACGCTCGTCATGATTGTCGGAAAAGCGCATGCGTATCGAGCCACGCGGAAACACCTTGATCTGTTCTTCCCAGACTTTTTGTATCGCCGACGCGGGCTTCACTCCCTGCATCACTTCGGTTAACGTTCCGTGCATGCTCCACGCGTAATCAACGTCGAACGCCTTAACGAGCAGATCGGGCTTCTCAGCTTCCGCAAGCCAGATCGTATTCGGTTTTACCTTGTCGATCTCGGCACGTGCCTCATCCCAAAACTCTGTCGGTATAAAAAGCGCAACGTCGCAGCGGAAACCGTCGAGATCGTAATCGCGAATCCAGCTCTTGAGCATGTCAATGATGTATCGGCGGACCAACGGCTTGCTGTAATCCAATCCCGCCACATCGGCCCAATCGGGCACGGGCGGAATGATCTCGCCCTTCTCATTCTTTTTGTAGAACTCCGGGTGCTGTTTGATAAGAGTGTTGTCCCATGCGGTGTGATTTACCACGACGTCAATGATCACCTTCAACCCGCGCTTGTGCGACTCGGCGACGAGTCGTTTCAGATCGTCCGGCGTTCCGTAATCAGGATTAACGTCGTAGTAATCGCGAACGGCATAGGGCGATCCGATGGTTCCCTTTTTCTTTTCCTGACCGATAGGATGGATCGGCATAAGCCAAAGGACGTTTACACCAAGATCTTTTAGTCGATCCAGATCTGAAGTGATCGAGTTGAAATCGCCTTTCGCCGAATACTGGCGTGGATAGATCTGATAGATCACAGCGTCCTTTATCCAATCGGCTGAGGCCCGGGCTTTCTCTTTCGAGACGTCACGTGACGGAACCTCCTGAGCGCGAAATACAACGGCAAGAAGGCAGATCAGGACTGCGGCTAGAAATGGTTTCTTCTGTTGCATCTTCTTCTCTCTTTTCTTGTTTCGTGTGTTTGTATGTTTGGCATCTCTGTTTTCGAATCAGTGTGATTTCGTGTGAGTTAAGTGGTCAAATGGTTCGC
>JANMUW010000017.1:0-3345 GCA_031392105.1 Acidobacteriota bacterium
CACTCTCGCATCTTTTCGATGACGCGCTCCGCATCAAGCCAGCCGTGCACGCGCACATTACCGGATTCCATCTCCGAAGAGAGCGAGGCCCGGACATTCGGCATCTCTACGCCGTCGCCAACAAGATCGAATTCGAAATCGACTCCAGACTCCGATAGCTTTTTGATCACGGCGACTACATCCGAAATGCGCTTCTGGTCGTTCTCGAATCGGCCGACGTACAGAAGCCGCAGCGGGCGGGCGGATGAAGTCACGGGTTCTTTATCGCTGGTTGCGACTCCGTACGGTATCCATTCGACTTTGTCAGCCGGCATTCCGCACTCGTCGACATACTTCCGACAGATCTCGTCACTCACACCGATAGCCCGAGTCAAAAACTGTTTGTAATGGTGCACCGGAGCGTAGAAGGTTTCGATGTCGTTGTGCCCGATGGTCAGGGTCGCGATCCCTGGATCCAGATGAGGCATGACAGTCCAGCCTATATCGGGCGAAACCGACACGACGAAAACATCCGGATGGACCTCATTCACCCAGCTCGCGACTACCGGCGTAGCGTCGTCAACTAACGAGGAGCCGGTCCAAACATCCGGGTAGATAGCTGCGCCGGATTTATCGATTCCGGTCGCGGACTTCGCCACTGGATCTCCTTTCGAAAGGAAACGAACATCGTGGCCGGCTGCGGAGATACCGCTGATGAGTTGGACGAGAAACGTGTGAGCTCCGCCGACAATATGCCCGTCCATCGTTGTATCCACAAAAAGGATCTTCATTAGATGCGGGTCCTTTCGGCAGATCGTCCGTATGAACGCAGCGACGTTATATCGTCGACTTTCGATTGCAAAGATTTCGACGCGAGCACTACGCAACCTCGCTTGATGCCCGAATCATCGGCTCCGCGGCCGGACGGAAAGTAAACGGCCCAGTTCGACAGCAGTTCGTCTCCGAGATAGTCAAGCGAAAGTTTCTTTCCGCTACCGTAATCGTCAAATTTATAGTCGCCGTCTTCGGGCACTTCGAAATCATCGATCATGATCACAACGTCGTCCCAGTTATCGCCGATGAGCTGCACCTCTTCGAACAACGGCAGATCCTCATTCCAGTGAGCGTCGAGGTAAAAGAAAACGTTGCTCTTGAAAACCGACTCGTCTTTTATCAAGGCCTCGAGAAAAGCGCGCGAGTCCGCATTAAAGACACGAACGTTTTTGAATCGATTCAGGTTTCGCTTCGCGTAGTGGAAGAAGCGTGGTTCGGACTCGACAGTGTAAATAGGTATGTCCGCTTTCTCGGCCATAAAACCGGTCGTTACTCCGCGGAACGTTCCGGTTTCTACAATGGACTTAAACCCAACTTCCCGATTCAGATCGTTGAAGATCTGCTGGCGAAATTTCTGCCCGTTGAAGGGCCCGCCGAACTCGGTACCGAGAGACTTATCAAAACGATATTCGAGTGCCGCCTTCCACGACACGGGCATCCACTTTAGAAGGTTGCGGATCTGCTGATTCATAATTGTTCGGGAGTTGGCGCACTCGTTCCTTTGAAGCGATCTGCGATTTGACGCAAATAGGTCTTTGGGATGCACGACCAGTAGCCAGCCGTCATTATTCCCGGGTCGGCTTTAGCCGTTGCGAGAAAGTGCTCACGCGAGACACGCCACCATCCATTGTTATACGCACGCGTCGCAAGTTGGAGGTTCTGGTGCGCGACGAAGGAATTCACTTGCGATTTCTCCAAGGCCAAAAAATCTGGATCGGCCAGAAACTTATCAAGTAAGTGTTTCGTTCGCCGGTACATTAGTTCGGCGTTGGTGACGATCTCAGATCCTCTTTGATCGTAATGAGCCAAATTACCCGGAATGTATCTATACTGATGACCATTCAACGCGATCTTCAGCCACAGTTCCCAGTCCTCTTGCGCAATTCGCGCCGTGTCAAACATTCCGGCCTCAACCACAGCTGATTTGCGAACGACCGCTGAATGCACACTGAACAAGGTTCGCTTCAGAAGAATAGTCAGGACGTCTTCTTCAGGTCGGAGGGAGTAAGACGTGTTCGCTATCACCTCACCGTCCGGGGATGTGCATGTGCAGTCCGAGTAAACGACCGCGACATCACCCTCGGTCTCCATTATCGGCAGCTGCATCGCCAACTTCGTTTCGTGAATGGTGTCGTCGGCATCTAGGAATTGTAAGAATGCGCCGCCGCTAAGTTCAATACCCGTGTTCCGCGCGGCGCCCAAGCCAGCGTTTTCTTTTCGATGGTAGATAATCCTCGATCCGAACTGCTTTATCCGCTGCTCGGTATTATCCGTCGAGCCGTCATCGACGACGACGACTTCGACATTCGGATACGTTTGCCGAATAGCGCACTCGACGCTTCTTTCGATGTACTCTCCGTGATTGTATGTCGGAATGATGATGCTGCAGGTCGGCTTGGCCATTGAATCCAAAAAGAGATTTTACTAGTACTACTTCTCCAATCTAAAGTGCCAGCAAGGATTTGTTTCACTCGCAAAAACGAGCTCCGAACTATAGCCGTAATCCTGTAGTGAATTAACTAAGGCGTCAACATCCCCACGTGGAGGATGTACCATCAATACGATAAGGTGAGGCTTTAACCCGAGCTCGATCATCTGGGGCACAAAGTCGAATTCCCCACCCTCGCAATTGCTCTTAATGAGTTTGACCGCGTTGAAATCCTCAAGCTTTTGTTCGTCCAGTATGGATTTGAGAGTTTTTACCGGCACCCGTATTGAGTCGGCTTTCTGCTCAGTTTCCAGAGTCTTACCCCACGAGCCATCGTGGTTATCAACAAGAAAACCGGTAGTCTCGATTGATCCGACTGCAAAGGGAACGACCTTAATATTCGCTCCGGCGCGATTCTTCTCGATGTGTTTCTTGATGATCGCGATCCCGAATGGATCGGGCTCAATTGAAAGTACCTGAATGCCCGGGTAGCGGGCCAGCAACTCAACGGCATATACTCCGTGGTGGCCGCCGACATCTAGCACAACGTCACCTTCTCCGAGTTTAAGATACGCGGGAAAGTACCTGTCTTCCATGCCTACGGTTATGTCCTCGAGAATGTATTCGTCGATCGGGTCGTCTCCAAGGAATACTTTTGCCCCCCTCTTCGTGGTGACCCACACAGCCAATTTGATATTCGGATTTAAAGCGCGTTTGAGGCCGTAACGCCACCGGTCTACAACATAGTCCGGAGTGGAGCGATATGTACTAATTCTGTTACGTACCTTCTGTATAAGATCTGCCACGTTCATTTCACCTCAACACCTGCGCTCGAATTGCGTTCAGTTTTAGTGTAACCCAACCTCGCTCATCGCTGTGGAGCA
>JANMUW010000024.1:0-8185 GCA_031392105.1 Acidobacteriota bacterium
CGATCCGGGTGTAGTAACGCACCGTGAAGAGAGGTACATTCGTTCGCTTTGCCAAAACGCTTGCGGTCATCATTTGCCCATTCTACAACGTAGGAACCGCTTCAGCCATTTATCGGAAACCCTCAGCCATTGTTCGTTTAATTAAATAGAGCCAGTTTCACCCGCTGGATCCAAGTACAAAATTCCTTATCCGAAAAGGCAACCGCTGTCGCAAGACCGCGGGCGCAAAGCCAGAGAGTCCCCTCCAGCAGAGGATCGTCCGGCTGCCGAAGTGAGGTTTAATGAAATCGCCCGTCTTCTTCATCTTATTGACCATTGCATTTCTCTCCGGTTCTACGGCCGCTCAGACTCGAGCGAGCATTAACTTCGATTTGCGCTCCGAGGACGCCGGTACCGCACGGACGCGCCTGACTAAAAGCTCAAGCAGCACCAAAGTGGCATCGGCCGGGTCGATCGAGGAAGAGGTCTTCGCGCTTATCAACGCCGAACGAAACAAGAATGGATTGGCTGACCTTAAATGGAGCGAGAGCCTTGCGGCCGTCGCCCGGCTCCATTCGCAGGACATGGCAAATGCGAAATTCTTCAGTCATCGCGGATCCGACGGCTCGATGGTTGATGAACGAGCCGACCGGTTGGGCCTGGGTTCATGGCTCTCGATCGGGGAGAATATTGCGTACATGCGCGGCTATGAGGATCCCGCCGCACTTGCGGTTGCGAAATGGCTCCAGTCAACAGCCCATCGCAAGAATCTGTTAGGGCCAAACTGGAAAGAATCGGCCGTCGGTGTCGCGGTCACTAATGACGGCACGTATTATCTGACAGAGGTCTTCCTACTTAGAAAGTAAATTCAAAAAACTATCCTGGCGGACTTTCATGAACTGGTGAGCATCATGAAAGTCCGCCTTTTTTGATTTTGCGGACTACTTTCCGAGTCTGGGTATTTTTGCGTTTACATTCGAGATGCCGCCTCTTATGCTAAAAGTATGGACGAATCGGGGCTAACTCTTCCTTCCTTCGCGAAGATCAACCTGCATCTGCAGGTGATCGGACGGCGTGCCGATGGGTTTCACGATCTGTGCACCGTATTTCAAACCATTTCTTTGCACGACACTCTGACCGTATCGCCTGCGGCTGAGATTCAAATGACATGCGGAGACGACACACTTCCCGTCGGAGAAGGGAACCTGGTCATCCGAGCCGCGCTCGCGCTTCGTGAAAAGGCCGGTGTGTCTTTTGGAGCAAGACTGCATCTTGAGAAGCGAATACCGGCGCCGGGCGGCTTAGGAGGAGGTTCTTCAAATGCTGCGATCGCACTCCTCGCGCTACGAAGATTATGGAACCTCGAAATAGCGCTCAACGAACTGCATTCGATCGCAGAGGGTTTAGGTTCGGACGTTCCGTTCTTTCTCTATGGGGGTACGGCGCTCGGAATGGGGCGGGGTGAAATCGTCGAGCCGATCGAAGATTTCAGGTCCGAATTCATGCTCGTGGTTACTCCGAGCGTTGCAGTAGCTACACGAGAAGCATTCAAGCGCCTCGGAGCCCTTGCCTTGACAAAGCAGGAGTCGAAACGTAGACTTCAAATTTGTCGTTTTGACCTGGAATCGGCAGATTTTAACTATACTGCCTTCAAAAACGACTTTGAAATATCTGTCTTCGCGGCGTATCCCGAAGTCGAGCGTGTAAAGAACACCGTGCTTGATCTTGGAGCCGACAGGGCGATGCTCAGCGGCAGCGGAGGCAGCGTTTTCGCAGTATTTGACAAAGAAGAGACACGACAAACAGTACTGAAAGCCCTTGACGATGAGGTCAACTGGCGAAAGTTTGCCGTAGCGACAATTTCGCGGGATGAATACCGCGAGGCACTGCAAAAAGTGTTTTAGGTCGCTTCCGATCAGTTTCTGAAATAAGTTTGGGGCGTCGCCAAGTGGTAAGGCACCGGCCTTTGGAGCCGGCATTCGCAGGTTCGAATCCTTCCGCCCCAGCCATTTCACAATCGGAATGCGGCTTTGTTTCAGAACAGAGCCGCTTTTTTATTGGACGACAAACTTCACTTTGTTTTATTGGACGACAAACTTCAGTTTGTCGGTAGCAGAAAAGGGCGGAACGAACTCAACAAACTAAAGTTTGTTGTACGTTTATGAGCGTAACGGGCAACGTAAAAATTTTCTCAGGGAATGCACATCCAGAACTGGCCAGGGAGATCTGCTCGCATTTGAGCTGTGATCCGGGAAAGGCGAGTACCGAGCGTTTCTCGGACGGCGAGTTTAATTTCCAGATCGGAGAAAACGTCCGCGGGTCGGACGTCTTTATCGTTCAGCCGACGTGCCCGCCGACCGATCAGAATCTGATGGAGCTCCTGATAATGATGGACGCGTTCGTCAGGGCTTCAGCGGAACGAGTTACCGCGGTCATTCCGTATTTCGGTTATGCGCGGTCTGACAAAAAAGATCGCCCCCGTGTGCCGATCGCCGCAAAACTCGTTTCGAATTTGATTGTTAAAGCAGGTGCCGAACGCATTCTGACGATCGATCTGCACGCAGCCCAGATACAGGGATTCTTCGATGTACCCGTCGATCACCTTTACGCGGCTCCGATCGTTGTCGAGTATTTCAAGGCGAACCCGATCGAGAACCTGATCGTCGTCGCACCGGATACCGGCGGAGCCGAGCGTGCACGAGCATACGCCAAGCGTCTCAACGCCGGCCTTGCTCTTTGCGACAAACGTCGTGAACGGGCGAACGAGGCGGACGTGATGAATATCGTCGGCGACGTGAGCGGCAAGAATTGTTTGATCGTCGACGACATGTGCGATACGGGTGGAACGATCTGCAAGGTCGCGAAAGCCCTGCATGAAGCCGGTGCAAACGAAATTATCGCTTGCTTTTCGCATGCTGTTCTCTCGGGCAAGGCCGACCAGAACATAGACAGTTCGCATTTGAAGAAAGTCATCGTTACGAACACGATACCGCTCAGCAACGGTGCGTTAGAGCTGCAGAAGAGCGGAAAGATCGAAGTGTTGAGTGTCGCCAAGCTTTTGGCTTCGGCGATAAAATCGATTCACGACGAAACTAGCGTTTCGTCACTATTTATATAGATGTAGCCAGTAGTCGTTAGCCGGTAGGTGACTCTACCGACTACCGCCTACCGACTACCAACTACTGAGGTTATATGGCAGAGAAAATTGTAGTAAAAGCTGAGAAGCGTGAGGCGGGTGGCAAAAATGTGAACCGACGTTTGCGTGCTGTAGGAAAAGTTCCGGTCGTCGTTTACGGCGGCGGCACGGAGTCCGTTTCCGCAGTCGCAGAACTAAAAGAGCTCGCGGCGATCATTCGGACTGACACCGGTGTTAATACCGTCTTCTCGCTCGATATTCCGGGCGAGGGCGTGAACGATGTCATTTTTCAGGCACGCCAGATCGACCCGATCCGCGGACGCCTGATTCATGCCGACCTTCGACGGTTCGCACGCGGCGAGAAGATCGAAATGACTGTACCGATCCATCTTATCGGCGAGCCCGAAGCGTTGAAGGAAGAGGGTGCAGTGATGACGCAGGCCCTGCGTGAGATCAAGGTACTTTGCGAGCCTGCGAATACGCCGGATTCGATTGACGTTGATGTCACGGGACTGACATCGGAGCACGCGGTTCACGTGTCCGATCTCAAGGTTGGGCCGGGAATCGAGATCCACGAATCGCCGGAAACGGTCGTTGCTTCGATCGTCATTGTTCAGGAAGTCGTGGTTGAGCCGCAGGTCGCTGAGCCTGGTGCTGAGCCTGAAGTCGCTGGTGAAGATAAGCCAGCTGAAGAAGGCGAAGGCGGCGAGTAGGTTTGGAAACGAACTGGCTGATCGTCGGCCTTGGGAACCCGGGTGCGGATTACGATCGAACGCGACACAATCTCGGGTTCATGCTTGTTGATCTGCTTGCTCAAGGGAGTCAATCGCAGATCAAACGTACCGAATGCCGGAGTTTGATCGGGCGGGCCGAAATTGAAAATCGAAAGGCGGAGCTGGTCAAGCCGCAGACATTCATGAACCTCAGTGGTGAGGCCGTTAGCTGTCTGCTGCAAAAGCCTGATCGGAGTGTGGAACAGCTTATTGTCATTTCAGACGATCTGGCTTTGCCGTTCGAAAAGATCCGGTTGCGGCCGAGTGGTTCACACGGCGGTCACAACGGGCTTCGGTCGATAATCGACTGTTTGCGGACAAACGATTTTATCCGCTTGCGGATCGGGATCATGCCGGAGCACCCGGTGAGTAATACTAAGAATTTTGTGCTTGAAAACTTTTCGAAAGTTGAGAGCACAGAAGTTGAAAAGATATTGGAGACGAGTGCCAACGCGATTCGAACGGTTTTACGAGACGGGATCGACAAAGCGATGGCGGAGTTTAACTGATTTGTGATCGCAGATCGCAGATCGAAAATCGCAGGTCGCAAATAACGAGGAAGAAAGATGGCAAATAGAACGTACGAAGTGATGTATATCGTCGATCCGGAAACGCCGGCCGATAAGGTCACGAAACTGAATGAAGCGGTCGGAAAACTGATCGAAAAGGAAGGCGGCACGGTCGTTCGAATGGACGACGGCGGAAGGCGGACGCTCGCATATCCGATCAAAAAGAAGACCGAGGGTTTTTACATTCTTTTTGAGATCGAGGGCTCGGGCCAGGAGATTGCCGAGCTTGAAAGACGTATGCGCGTCAACGACATGATCATTCGGTATATCACCGTTCGTGTCGATGAGGATCGCAAGAAGGCGGACAAGATGAAGACTAAGCGCGAAAAGCGTGCGGCGACGCGTGCAAAGTTCCGTCCGACTGAAGAGGCGGCACCGGAGGCGGCAGTTTAACGCCGGAGATTAATTATGATCGATAGAGAAAGAGAAGTAGACGAAATAAGAGATCGCGACCTGATGGTCGGCGGCGAAGAGCAGTTTGGCGACAAGGCTCCGCGACGTTACCAGCGTCGGAGGCCGCGACAGGTGGTTCCGGATTACATCGATTGGAAAGACGTCGAGTTTCTTCGCCAGTTCATTCCGGAGCGCGGAAAGATCATGCCGCGTCGTATTTCCGGAATTTCGGCGAAAGACCAGCGGCGTATCGCGACCGCGATCAAGCGCGCCCGTTCGATGGCTTTGCTGCCGTTCGTTTGGGAATAGACTCCCATTTTGGATTTTGGATTTTGGATTTTGGATTGTGCATTCGCCGACGATCTACCACGCTGGTCGAGATTTGGTCGAAGTAGGCGGTCCTGAAAGAGAGAAATTATCATGGCAAATACTACGATTCTATTAAGAGAGGATGTCGATGCACTTGGCGGACGAGGTGAGATCGTCAAGGTAAAAGCTGGCTATGCTCGCAATTACCTGCTGCCGCAGGGCCTGGCGACACTTGCTACGAAAGGCAACGTCAAACAGATCGAGCAGGAGCGCACCGCTCTGCTCAAGAGGGCGTCCGAAGAGCGCGCGACCGCTGAATTGCAGAAAGATCAGATGGGCGTGATCGAGCTGGCTTTCGAACGCAAAGCTGGTGACGGCGGAACGCTGTTTGGCTCGGTGACATCAATGGATATTGCTGAGGCGCTGCAGGCTAAAGGCTACGAGATCGATCGCCGCAAGATCTCTCTTCGTGACCCGATCAAAGAAACCGGCGAGTACACGGTGAACGTTAAGCTTCACCGCGATGTCGTTCTCCACGTTCCCGTCAAGGTTACCGGTGAGGGCGGTGAGATGCCTGAAGCGAAACCGGAGAAAAAAGCGCGTAAGGCGAAAGCTGAATCTGAAGAGGTTCAGGCCGAGACGGCCGAAACTGAAACAGCCGAAACTGAAACAGCCGAAACTGAAGCAGCCGCTGAGCCGGTTGACTCTGCTGAGTAACATGACGACTCCCCTCCTTACCAAGGAGGGGTGTCCGCCGCTTCGGCGGACGGGGTAGTTCTCCCAGCTAGCGGCCCCGTCCTTCTGTAGAATGTCGCCTCGTCGACGTTCCACTTCCAATCTAACGCGGGAAATTCAGGTGACACGACATAAGCTAGCGCTTATCGACGGCTTTGAATTTCGGCTTGAATGAGAGAACCACCCCGTCAGCGGAAGCCGCTGCCACCCCTCCTTTGGAAGGAGGGGAGTTTTTTGTGCGTGACTTTCTTCCCGATGGAAATTAAGGTGACGGCATGACATAGGCCGGCACCGATATAAATGCCCTGAACTAGTGGGTGGGAAGAGAGAACCACCCCGTCAGCGGAAGCCGCTGCCACCCCTCCTTTGGAAGGAGGGGAGTTTTGTCGTCGCTAACTTTCCTCGATTTCAATTAAAAGGTCTAAAACTTTCGGCGCAAAATCGACAGCCGAGATAAATCGCTTTAGAATAGTCACACTCACATGGCATTTGCATTCCCTGAAGCCCGACGAGAACAATTTTTAGAGCGTCCGCTGCCAAGCAGCGAAGAGAGCGAACGCGCAATTCTTGGCGCGATCCTCCTCGACAACGCGCTTATCTCGCAAGCAGTCGAGCATCTCAAGCCCGAGGATTTTTACGGACCGCTTCACAGGCGGATCTTCAACGCAATGATCTCGCTTTTCGAGACGTCTAAGCGCATCGATCCCATCCTGATCGGCGAAGAGCTGAAAAAGGACGGCTCGATCGAATCCATCGGCGGAATCGCGACGATCACGAACCTTACCTACGGCCTGCCGCATTTTACAGATGTAAAGGACTACATCAAGGTCGTCCGCGACAAGTCGATAATGCGTTCGCTCGTGCGGACGTGCAATGAGATCACGAGCGAGGCTCTCGAAGAGGAAGAGGACGCCGAAGTCGTGCTTGATCATGCGGAGCAGATGATCTTCCAGCTAACGCAGATGGAAGAGCGTCAGGGATTTTCCCGAATTCAGCCCATCGCCGAGAATGTTTTCACAAAGATCCAGGAATATGCGCATCGTGATTCGCACGCCCTAACCGGTTTGGCTACTGGTTTCCGGGATCTCGACCAGATCACTTCGGGCTTTCAGGCCGGCGATCTCATAATCGTCGCGGCGCGTCCGTCGATGGGTAAGACCGCACTCGCACTGAACATCGCCCAGCGTGCCGCGGTCACTGAAAAAGCTACCGTCGCTGTGTTCTCGCTCGAAATGTTAAGGAACAGCTTGTCATGCGTATGCTGAGCTCACAGGCTTCGGTCGACGCAAGAAACTTGCGAACCGGAATGCTCTCAAAGCCTGATTGGGCACGGCTTGCCGAAGCGATCGGGACATTAGCAGCGACCGACATCTACATTGACGACACTCCCGGAATAAGCGTGCTTGAGATGCGGGCCAAACTCCGCCGGCTTGCGGCCGAGAATAAGAAACTCGATCTTGTTATGGTCGATTACTTGCAGCTGATGGGCAGCTCGCGGCGAAATGAGAATCGCCAGCAGGAAGTATCTCAGATCTCGCGAGACCTGAAGACGATAGCGAAAGAATTCAATGTCCCGGTCATGGCCCTATCGCAGCTCTCGCGTGCGCCCGAGGCGAGAAATCCGCCGCGGCCTATGATGTCGGATCTTCGCGAATCGGGAAGTATCGAGCAGGATGCGGACGTGGTCGCATTTATTTATCGGGCCGACTATTACGCGAAAAGCGGGGACGAGATCCCAGAAGACCAAAAGAATATTGCTGAGCTTATCATCGCCAAACAGCGTAACGGCCCGACGGATACGATCAAGCTAGCTTTCCTGAAACAGTTCACGCGGTTTGAAGACGCGTATTTGGGATAAAAAATGCGGAAGCCCGCGCGTAAGCAAGGGCGAAATGCTCAACATTGAATCTATCGCCCTTGCTTACGCGAGCTCTCTCTTTTGCACTTTCCTATGAACCTTGACCCCAGATATCCTGTTGGCAAATTCGATCCGGCCAATTTTTCGTCGCGTGAAGAAAATGCCGCGACCATTTTAGCTCTTCCGTCGAAACTGAAAGAAGCGGTTGAGGGATTGTCCGACGAACAACTCGACACCCCGTATCGCGATGGCGGATGGACATTGCGTCAGACCGTTCATCACGTCGCTGACAGTCATATCAATTCGCTGTGCCGGTTCAAGCTGGCGTTGACTGAGGATGAACCGCCGACGATCCGGCCGTACTACGAAGATCGCTGGGCGGAATTGGCTGACAGCAAGATGCCCGTCGATGCTTCGCTGAAGATCGTCGGCG
>JANMUW010000037.1:0-10227 GCA_031392105.1 Acidobacteriota bacterium
CACTCTCCTTTTAGTTTTCTGTGCACCCATTTTCAGTTTTGCCCAGGTTACTACGGCACCTGAAAAGAAAGCCGAGGTTGCGGGTTATGTTAAGAGCCGCGTGCTCGAACCAGGCAGTAACCTTGTGATCCAAAATCTACCCGCGGTCCCGTTGGAATTAGTTGAATCGGTCAAGAAATACACCGAGTCCAAAGGAGTGTTCGCGAGCAACTGGCATCCCGTCAAACGGGAGGTGCTCATAGGAAAGCGTGCGGGAAACGCAACACAGGTACATCTATTGACGAGCCCACTTGGCGAACTGAAACAGTTGACGGATTTTCCCGATCCGGTAGGCGGGGGAAACTGGCAGCCGAAGACCGGCGACTACTTTCTGTTCTTTAAGGCCTCGGGCGGTAACGAAATCAGCCAGCTTTATAGATATGACGTCGCGAATGGCTCGGTCACACGATTGACGACCGATGACAAAAGGCGGATCGGCGGCGGCCCGTGGTCGACAGCCGGTGATCGTTATGTTTACACGTCGGTTCCGACCGGCGGCGGCACGACAAGCGAAACCATCAAGACAGAGTTTTACACCGTCAATCCGTCGGATCCCTCATCCGCAAAGCTGCTCGCCGCGTTTGACGGTGTCGGCTGGAATCCGGCTGACTGGTCAACCGATGACAAGCAGATCCTAGTTGGTAAGTTCGTTTCCGCGAATGAGAGTTACATCTACCTCTACGACATCGCGACCGGCGAAAAGACTTTGCTAACTCCGCAGGAAGGTACCGAAAAGGTTGCGTACAGCGGTGCCGAATTCAGTCACGACGGGAAAGGAATCTACCTCGGTACTGACAAGGGCTCGGAGTTTCAGCGGTTGATGTACATGGATCTCGCGACCAAAACGATGACGCCGCTGACTGCGCACATCGAATGGGACGTAGACGGCTTCGAAATGTCGGAAGATGGAAAGTGGATCGCGTTCCGAACCAACGAGAACGGTTTCTCCAAACTTCACGTGCTCGACACGGCGACTCGAAAAGAGATCAAGCTTCCGAAACTTCCCGCCGGACAGATCGGTGGATTTGATTGGCACAAGAAGACGGGCGAACTAGGGTTTAATGTGTCGTCATATCAATCGCTCGCGGATGTGTACTCACTCGATCTCAAGAGCGGCAAGATCACTCACTGGGCTAAGGCTGAGCTCAACGGTTTCGATACGAGAGGGCTGCGCGAGCCGGAACTGATCAAGTGGAAGAGCTTCGACGGGAAGATGATCTCCGGCTTTGTTTATAAGCCGCCCACCACCTTTACCGGAAAACGCCCGGTGATCATTAATATTCACGGCGGCCCGGAAAGTCAGGCCACACCCGGGCCGCTTGGTCGCGGGGCGTACTTTATCAACGACCTCGGCGTTGCGATGATCTTTCCGAACGTTCGCGGGTCGAGCGGTTTTGGGAAGACGTTTCTGCAGCTCGACAACGGCTTCAAGCGTGAAGATTCGGTCAAGGACATCGGTGCTCTTATAGACTGGATCGCGACGCAGCCGGATCTCGACAAAGACCGGATCATGGTTACGGGCGGCAGCTACGGCGGTTATATGACGCTGGCAGTGGCGACAAACTACAACGACAAGATCCGCGCCTCGCTCGATGTCGTAGGAATTTCGAACTTCAATACGTTTCTGAAAAATACCGAGACTTACCGGCGCGATCTTCGCCGGGTTGAGTACGGTGACGAACGTGACGCAAAGATGTACGAGTTTCTGGAGAAGATCTCGCCGCTTACAAATGCTAGCAAGATCACGAAGCCTTTGTTCGTAGTTCAGGGGAAGAACGATCCGCGCGTGCCTTATACCGAGGCCGAGCAGATCGTCGCCGCAGCGAGAAAGAACAATACGCCGGTGTGGTTCCTGATGGCCGAAGACGAGGGGCATGGCTTCGCCAAGAAGAACAATAATGACTATCTCTATTACTCGACGATCCTGTTTATTAAGGAGCATCTGTTGAATTAATTTTTCAGCGTTAACTTTTGAACAAAGACGGCGGCTTTCGGGGCCGCCGTTTTTTGCTGAAGTTGACGTAGCCCTCTGGGCTGCACATCTTGTTTTACGACGAGGTTACGCGTCCACATATTGTGCTTGCCTAAAATCGGCAATTAATTTACATTACAGGAGGAAAAAGTCCGCTTTCTGAGAGCCACAATTCTTTCCTGCAAACAAGGAGGATTTCGAATTTTGCTAACAGGTCGAGTATTACTTTTGAACTTTTCGTACGAGCCGCTTGGTACCGTCGGCGTTGCTCGTGCGGTATGTCTCTGGTTTCGTGGCGCAGTCTTTGTCGAGGAAAACGACGGTGATAATGTTCTCCACTCTCCTTCGACGATTTTTCCCGTCCCGTCTGTCATCCGCTTGCGTCACTATATTCACGTCCGCCGGAATCGTCGCGAGACGACGATGAAGCGCGCACGAGTTTACATTCGCGATCGCTATCGCTGTCAATACTGCGGCGATCACAAGCATGCGAAGGACCTGACGCTTGATCACATTCTTCCCCGCGCACAGGGCGGTGAAAGCACACCGGCAAATCTTGTCACGGCGTGTGTGAAGTGTAATCAGCGAAAAGGCAATCGCACGCCGGAACAGGCGCGTATGCCGTTGCTGACTTCGCAGAAACTTCTACGGCTCGGCCTCGATCACGTACTGCTTTGCCATTACGCAGAATCGCGCCCCGAGTGGAAGAAGTATCTCTTCATGGACGACCACGAAGAGGTCGAACAGGTCAGAGTGGCGGCGTAGCCATTTTGGATTTTGGATTTTGGATTGCGGCTTTGACGAGCCGCATTTTCTTTTTAATACCACTCATTTAACCGGAGACTTACAAAAGAGACGCGATCGGAAATCGCAATTCGAGAATCGCAAATCACGCACGGTCTATTCAGTTTCCAAAGGAGCCGAAATGAAACTGATAATCATCCATGGACCGCCCGCGGCGGGAAAGCTGACAGTCGGGACCGAGATCGCTCGCCTGACCGATTACAAGCTTTTTCACAATCACATCAGCATCGATTGCGTTAAGACCGTTTTCGAATTCGGCACTCCGGTATTCTGGGACGTCATTGGATTTGTGCGAATCGGTACGATCGCCGAGGCGGCCCGGCATCAGATCGATATGATTCATACCTTCTGTTATGAATTCGGAGTTGACGACGACCATTTCCTGAAACTGATCGCCGCAGCCGAAGACAATGGAGGCGAGGTGCACTTGGTATTGCTGCGCTGCGACGAGAGCGAACGCAAGAACCGAATCGGAAATGAATCGCGAGTAAAGATCGGCAAACTGACCGATCCCGCTTCGTTCGATCGGAAACAACCGATCGAATTATCGACGCCGTTACCGGGACGTGAGACGTTGATCATAGATACAACGCGGAAGCCGCCCGACGAAACTGCATTTGAGATTATTCAACATTTCGGGCTGCAGATACTGCCGCCCGCTTTGGTAAACAATTAGTTTCCGGGTTATTATTACGGTTCGAAATTCGAGACAGAATGATTCGGGCCGCGGCTCAGCTTCATTCTGTCTTTTCTATTTAGGTGAAGGTATGAAAACGAAATATGAACATGAAAGCGAGGTAATCGACCTCGTCAGGTCGTTCGAGGACGCAACTATTCCGCACGACGACTGGAAGCACGCCGAGCATCTGGTAGTCGCGCTCTACTACCTAACGCATCACGATATCGAAACTGCGTACGGCAAGATGCGAAGTGGAATACTGAACCTTCTCGAACACGGATTTAAGGTAGATCTGACCAAGGAAATGCCCTATCACGAAACGATCACTCTTTTCTGGATGCGGACGGTCGCCGAATACAATGCGGCAAAAAACGGAACTTCCCTTCTCGAGAAAGCGAATGAGGTCGCCTACAAATGGGACACGGAATATCCGCTCAAATTCTACAGCCGCGAACTATTGTTTTCGGATGAGGCACGGGCCCGATTCGTCCCCGGGGATATAGCGATCTAAAGGAACACTTTTCGGATTAGCGGATAGCTGGTAGCTTATAGCCTACAACTTTAAATAGATGCTCAGATTCTTTAACACATTGTCCCGGCAGCAGGAAGAGTTTCATCCGATGGAAAACGGTAAGGTTCGGATGTACATCTGTGGCCCGACCGTCTGGAACTTTGCACACATCGGCAACTTTCGCACGTTCATCTTCGGTGATGTTCTGCGCCGCTATTTAAAGTACAAAGGATTTGAGGTGACGCATGTCTTTAATCTCACCGATATTGACGACCGGATCATCAATGAAGCTGCGACACGGAACATCAGCATCGACGATTTCACGGCGCCTTTCATCAAAGCGTTTTGGGAGGACTTTGACGCACTCGGCATGGAGCGCCCGGAAGTCACACCGCGGGCGACGCATCACATCAAAGAGATGATCGAGATCATCTCGAAGCTCCTCGCGAATGGTAAGGCTTACGAGTCCGATGGATCGATCTACTACCGAATCTCCGCTTTCCCCGACTACGGCAAGCTTTCGCGGATCAGTTTTTCGGGCAATATCACCGGCGGCAGCGAGCGCGTCGATACCGACAAGTACGATAAGGAAGATGCACGCGATTTCGCACTCTGGAAACCTGTTGCCGAAGGTGAAGAACCCGGCTGGGACGCACCATTCGGACGCGGCCGTCCCGGATGGCATATCGAGTGCTCGGCGATGTCGATGAAATATCTCGGTGAGACGTTCGATCTGCACGCAGGCGGGATGGATCTTCAGTTTCCGCATCACGAAAATGAGATCGCCCAAAGCGAAGGGGCGACCGGCAAACAGTTTGCACGGTATTGGATCCACAGCGAGTTTCTCAAGATCGATGACGTTACGATGTCGAAGTCGAAGGGCAACTTCTTTACGTTTCGCGATCTGCACGAGCAAGGCTACTCGCCGCTCGCGATCCGTTATCTGCTGCTGAGCGTTCCAACGCGCAAGCAATTGAACTTCACCTTTGAAGGATTGCAGGGTGCCGAAACGACGGTCGCTCGGCTTCGTAATTTTCGTTCGCTCGTTCGCGATGCGAAGGCCGTGGAAGGATCGGATCAGGAGGTCCTGTCGATCGTCGCCAACTCTCTTTCTGATTTTGAGTCCGCGATGGACGACGACTTCAACACGGCGGCGGCACTGGCCGCGATCCACGACATGGTTCGGGAGATAAATACGATCATCGCTAATGACCGTATTCTTTCTAAGGACCGCGACGCCGTGCTCGACGCGATCGCGAAGTTCGATTCTGTTTTGGGAATTTTTGGGAAGGTTGAAGAAGGATCGCTCGATGCCGAGATCGAGGCGTTGGTCGCGGAGCGTGAAGAGGCCAGGCGTCAGCGAAACTTTGCGCGTTCGGATGAGATTAGAGACCTTTTGGCCGGGCGAGGAATTGTTCTCGAGGATACGAAGGACGGAGTTAGGTGGAAGAGAAAGTAAGAGCGCGGGCGGGCCCGCCTTCCTGACCGCGAATGTAACCAACTTTTCTTCGTTAACCCTACTTCTGTTTAGCAGGCGCCCCGCGAGCGGATAGTATTCGCAGGTCAGGAAGGCGGGCTCGCCCCCGCTCCGACGCAAGCGGACACACCTCGTTTCATTTCCATCCAATAAACCGTCGTCAGTCCGTACCCCACATGGTGCGTCTGGCAAACTGAATAACCGAGGCGATTGAACTCTTCGATCAGTGGCCCGTCTTCTCCAACATCGGAAGTTCTGAACGCGAGCCATATGTTGTCATCAGCAATATCTTCGAGCCTGACATTCTTTACCTCATCAAAACCGCGCGGCAGGAAATATGATTCGTCGTCGGTTTTGACATCGATCCCTTTTACAACGCGAACCTGATATCCGGGCGAATTTCGGAGTGCAAACCACAAGTGGTAAGAAACCAAATTCTCTAATGAGAAGATCTTCACAGGTGTTTCGCCCTCAGCTTCCCTTTCCCGAATATCACTCGCCACGTTATCCCACTCGCACCAGACGTATCGCGGAGTGGGCCTCACGGCCTGCAACAAAAATGCATAGCCCGATAGCAACAAAAGGAGCGTTATCCCGGCGGTCCGAACCCACGCGATCGAAATACTTGTAAGAAAATAAGCCAGCAGGATCGCCGCGGGAGCGTAGATGACGATCAGATGCCTGGTCCCCCACACGGAATATGGAAACAGCCAGCTCACCAAAAACGCTACGATCGCAGGAAAAAGAACGAACAAGGACAGAACGTAAACACGCTGCTTGTCTTCGTCATTCTTCCAGTTGATCAAGTAGATGACGAACGCCGTGATCAGGATCAACAAGATCGGAATCGATACGCGGTACAACGAAGGAGTTTCACCACTACTCGCCTGAAAATAAAACGGCTCGGTCAGGTCAAAAAGGAACGCGAGCATCTCCCTAAATCCGGGACTCTTCATCCAGCCGATATTCTGTCCGACATCCGAGCCGGATCGTGCCGCCTGCCACACGGCCCAGATCCAGGGAATAAAACTTACAAGTAAGATTCCCGACATGGCCACCGGTCGGCGCCACTTTATCGTCTGAAAGATAAGTATCGCAACCACTTCGGAGCCCACCACGAGCCAGCCGAAATAGTGCGTGTAAATAAGAAGCAGATTGACGATCAGAAGCGGAACAAAACTTTTTCCGCGATAGAAGTATCTAGCGAACAGCCAGATCGAGAACAGCGACATGAACATCAGCATGCTGTACATTCGCAGCGTCTGAGTGTATTTGATCAGCGATCCGTTGACCGTCAGAAATGTCAGTGCTAGCAGAATCACGGAATTCGGCAGCTTCAATTCCTTGCACAAGTAGACGAACGGGACGATTGCGATAACCGAGAAAAAGACCGGGAGCAAGCGGAGCCAAAGCAAACTTTCACCGCCGATACCGATCCACAATTTCAACGTCGCATAGAAAAGGGGTGGGTGGATCAGATCCTGCGCAACAAACCAGAAGAGCGAGCTCCACGTATGCTCCGCCGCGTGGACGCTGAAGATCTCGTCGAACCATAGACACGACAAGTCCAGATGCCACAATCTGATCGCGACATACAGTATCGCCAGGGCGCCCAACATGATCTTTGAGGTTCGAAACATCTGAGCAAGATACTAGACCAAACTATCCACTTGAAACTAATCACTATCCACTGAAGAAATTTCGTTCCTCCAGTGGATAGTGATTAGTTACAAGTGGATAGTTCAAAGGCTGACGCCTTCGCACAGTTGACCGTCGACGCTGGTATAGAAGAGCTTTACATCCTTAAAGGTATCCGTATCGCGGCAATAGGAAATGCAGTGGTCGTACGGTTTCGAATAGATGTGAATGCTGACGGCGCGATCATCGTATTCGGGAAGGTTGAGTATCTGATGTATCGGCTGCTCGAGCTCAACTTTTGCAGTAAGGCAGTCGGCTAGCTCGAAAGTGTCAGTCTCTTTCAGTTTGCAATAGCCCTTCGACTCATCGATTTCTTCAACAGCGAAGTTTTGGCCCTTTAGACGACCGATCGGAACCGTCATCCAGCAGCGTTGTTCGCAATGATTATGGACGCGCGAGACATGACCGCGGTCCCAGCAGATCGCCATCATCTCGAATCGCTCGTCTTTGAAGATCAGATTGCGCGTGTAGAAGTCCGGGCTCCAGAAAAGATATCGCTGGATCGAATCGACATCGACCGGATGTCCGTTCAGGTAATCGTAAACGGGCTCACATACGAATTGTGCGTCCGGAATTTCGCGGAGGCCGCGTACGAGGTTGTCGATGGAAATTCTAGTCATCAAGCTGATGAGCACGTCTCGTGCTGTTCAGAAAGTTTAGTATCAATCACTGTTTGAATCCAGTGTCGAAATCGAGGACCGCTCCGTTAGGAGCTAAATGTTTGTAGACCGCGACCCGACAACAAGAAGTATCGCTCCGGTAGGAGCGAAACCAACATTCCGCACCTAAGGAGCGGCGCCGGAAAAACGATGAGTGCTACAAACATTTAGCTCCTAGCGGAGCACTCGGAACATCACGTTAGCTGATTCGCACTTTGTCTATTGCGTCCGCGATTTCTTCAGAAATTCAATAAACTCTTTTGAATCACGAGTCAATCCGGGAAATGTCGCGACGGGCTTTCCATTACCGTCGAGCACCGCATAGAACGGAAGGGCAACGGTCTGGAACATATCCTGCTGAAGCTGCTGCTGCCGCTCGTAAACTTCCCCTTCACCATCGGTGTACAGGCTGACGAGAACGAATTTCTCCATCTCGGCGCGCACTTCCGGAAGCACGAACAGGTTCGCTTCCATCCAGCGACAGTTCGTGCATGTATAGCCCGTGAAATCGACAAATACTTTCTTATTCTCGGCTTTGGCGCGAGCTACCGCTCCTTCAAAGTCATTTATCATCCAAGCAAGCTCTTCATGCGGATTGCCCAGTACATTGAACATCGACTTTGAATTCTTCGGCGGTAGGAACGACTCGAGCTCGCCTAATTTTTTGCCCAGAACGCCGGTGGTGAGGTAGACGCACAGACCTAAAAATAAAACGGCGAACAAGGCTCGCAGCGGAGTGATCTTCTTCACCGGCGAGTCGTGCTTGAATTTGAAAAAGCCCAGGACGTAGGTCACGATACCCAGACCGATGACGATCCAGATGATCAGCACCAACTCGCGTGTAAAGACCTTGCCGTAGTTCAGCACACCGGATTCATTCAACCCGGCCCCCCAGACGAGATCGACGTTCGATAAAAACTTCATTGCCGCCGCGATCTCGAGAAAGCCCATCACGACCTTCACCGAGTTCAACCAGCCGCCGGATTTCGGAAGCGAGTGCAGCAATCGGGGTGCGATCGCAAGTACAAAAAACGGTAATGCGAAGACTATCGAAAACGCGAGCATCCCGACGAGCGGCATTTTCCAATCGCCCTGGGCCGTCGATACAAGAAGACTTCCTATAAATGGAGACGTGCACGTGAACGATGTAAGCGTGAACGTCAGTCCCATCAGCAGAGCTCCGAGGTATGCACTTCCCTTTCCTTCTTCGCTGCGAGTGATTGAATCAAGTTTCGTTAGAACGCTGGCGGGTATCGAGATCTCGTAAAAGCCGAAGAGATTGAATGCGAAAAACAAAAACAACGCGCCGATGAAAAGATTCACCCATGGATTCGCGGCAAACAGATTGATGCCGGCCGCTCCGAATAGGACAGCGAGCAGCATCCCGAGCAGCGAGAACGTCGCGATTATTCCGATCGAGTAAACGGTCGCGAGTTTGATCGTCCGCACATGATCGCCGTCCGAATGCTTCATGAAGTACGAAACGGTGATCGGGATCATCGGAAAGACGCACGGCGTTAGTAGCGAGATAGCGCCGAACGTTACAGCGAGCCAGATGAATGCCCAAAAATCCGTTGGCGGTTGGTTCGTTGTTCTTAGATCGTTGTTCGCTGTCGTGCTGGAAACTGGCGACTGGGAACTGGCAACTGGTTTCTTAACATCTTCCTCACCATTGAAGGAAACGCGCTTTGTCCGAGGCGGAAGACAGAACGTGTCGTTGCAAAGCTGGAACCGGACATCAAATGCGACGTCGTCGTTACCAATCTCTCGCGTTGCTTTGAAAGCAAACTCAAATGTCGCCCGGTTCTGAAAATACCTTGTCTCAAGCGGCTTGCCATCGACAATAAAGTTAGCGTCGGGACCGGTGATCGGCTTAGGCGAACGAATCTCTCCCACGATCTCCAAAGGATGGCCCTCGGCTACTTTGATTGTCGTGGCTATTGGACCGCCGGCGAGTTGGTCCAGGGCGTACAGGTGCCAACCCGGCTCGATCTCGGCGGTGAGTTTTGCGGTGTACTTTTCGTTGGTCTTATCTACCGGTGTATCGAGCGCATTCGACTCTAGCGACCACTTCGTCGGATTCTGAGCGAAACCGACAAAAGGAAGCAGTAGCAGCAAGAAAATTGATTTGAGAAAGGCGTAACGCATCGTCGTCAACAATTTATCATACGGGTCGCCGGCTTAAACAGTTTCCAGCCCGAATCTGATTGCCGATGCTCACGCCGTCCGAAAAACACGCGCTCGATGCTCCATAGGAGCAACATGTTGTAGAACACAATTAAAGAGGAATTGCGCCCAGGGGGAGCGAAACCGATATTACGCTCCTAAAGGAGCGCGTAGCGTTGAAAGCGCGACGTCTACAAACATTTCGCCCTAACGGAGCGGGTT
>JANMUW010000168.1:0-14486 GCA_031392105.1 Acidobacteriota bacterium
AATCGAAATGGAGAACTCCGCGGCGTACGGCACGATCAAACTCGAGCTTTATTCGAACATCGCACCGAAGGCCGTTGCGCAATTCAAGTCGTTGGCACGCGAAGGTGTTTATGACGGCACAAATTTTCACCGCATCAACCCTTCGGTGATCCAGGGCGGCGATCCATTATCTAAAGACGGTGACCCGTCCAACGACGGAACCGGAAAATCGGACAAAGCCGACGTGCCGGCAGAATTTTCCGACATACCGTACGACACGGGCATCCTCGGTGCCGCGAGAAGCCAGGACGTCAACTCCGCGAATTCGCAGTTTTTCATCACTCTGAAGCGGGAGCAAGCCTTCGATAATAAGTACACGATCTTCGGCAAAGTTATCGAAGGAATGAATAACGTTCGGACGATCTCGGGCGTCCAGCCGAAGGACGGCGAGCGTCCAGTCGAGCCAATTAAGATCAAGACAATTCGGATTGAAACCAAACAATAAAAGGCGTTAGAATGACTTTTCTGCTCGCGTAGCTCAGTGGATAGAGTGCTTCCCTCCGAAGGAAGAAGTCGCAGGTTCAAATCCCGCCGCGAGTACCAAAACTAAGAAGGCGTGCTTTTCAGCACGCCTTCGCTATTTACTTGACCTTGAAAAGCGGATCGATTTACCTGACCTTCAGCATTGGATCACCGATGAGTGCCCACGAGAGCCGGACATCCGGGCTATCGTAAGGCGGCACCAGCGCCAACTTTGCGTCGCGAACCAGATCACCCATCCGCGGGATATTTCCCTGGCCCAGTTTTGAATAAAACCGGGTTGCCATCTCTTCCTGGATGTTCGGCAATGTTAGTCCGCTCGACGCCCACGCGGCGACGGCACCTTTGTTTGGCGCGTTCACGAGTACTTCGGAAATGCTCGGGAAGTATAGCCAATGGTAGAAACCATTCAGGCACGTCAGCATCGTATAGATCGAAGGATTGTGATCCGCTGTCGTCGGCACCGAAAATACATTGAAGAAGAGTGGATTGCCTCCCCACGATCCGGCTGTACCGTGACCCGAATAATTCACGACGAACTTTCCGGTGTTCATCGCTGCGATCAGATTGTTATTCGCATCCGTCTCACCGCGATATACGAAGGTCGACGGCATGGTCCCAGGTAACTGGTTTCGGAGCCTCGTACTCATTCCTCCAAAGTCGTAACCCTGCGGAAAGTCGTACGCGAAGAGAGCACCTCGGTCCAGCGAAGTGGGTCCAAGTGACGTCTCCCAATTTACGGTTTTATTGAAAACGGTATTTACATCCGCGACGGTGCGGGCTGGCACTCGGCCGATCGCCAATTCTGTCAAGCCGTCGTTATTAAAATCGGCGAGCGCTTCATCGCTTGCCGTTTCGCTGTACACCGTAGTTACGATCTTCGGGGGAACGAAATTGAAAAAGCCAACATTTTCATAATTACGTGAATCCCAGGAGGCATCGCCGATCAGCAGCACATACTGCGGCGGTACCAGCCAATTCTCAGACGCGTACTGAAGAAAGCTTTTGATCGAATCAGAGCTCAATGCCCCGTAATTGAATTCGTCGAACAACTCACTGACTTCGATGACTTTTACCGTGTAACCCTGATTTCTCCGGTACTCTGCCCATGTCTCGGCCTGGGTCATAAAATCCTTGTAGGAAATTATCACCAGGTTGGCCGCATTCGTCGGGACACCCACAATTTCAGGATTGTTCGACGTCACGGAATCCGGGGCGAGGAGTGCCGAGTCCTCGACAGCGTAAAACGAACGTCCGCGTGCCGCCGGCATGTCGGTTCCAAAAGTTGCTCCGTTCTGCGAAAAGACCAGATTGGTCATCAAGACGGGATTTGCATCACGCGTCAGATCGAAAACTCGAACGTTCGGAGACGTGAAGCCTTCGAGTTTCGCGACTCGATAATTCTGCGTATAAAAATCTACTTTGTTTTGATCGGCCACGTACTTTCGGTTGAAAGTAATACTTATCGTATCGAAGAACGAGAAGTCGCCGGTCGGACCGGTGGCTCTGAACTTGATAGTGTTGGCGCCTTCCCGCAGGAATGAAGTCGGTATCGAATAATTAAACGTAAAGTTCTCAATGTCGTTCCCGGTTGCCGGGGCAAGGATCTGACCGTTGAGAATAACTTCGATAATGTGATTTGCGTTTGAATAACCCTGGAACCGAAGTTCCATTGTCGCAGTCGGACGAGTGAAGTCGACACCGGACAAGTTGAACGGCAGCGGCGCGGCATTTGGGTTCGTTCCAATCCCACGGCCGAAATAGTTCTCGGCGTCGCCATTGAAAACGTCTTCGACACGCTGCGTTCGCTCCTTTTTGACGAACGTCTGCACGTAGTTGGGTGTCGTAACAGTACTTGTGTTCGGATGAGCAACCCGGTTCTCCATTCGCTTGCCTGCGACAGATCCCTTCATCAGATAGTACTTTCGGATGTCAGTTTCAGGTGTGTCGAGTCCGGTTCCGTAAAATTCGATGTAGCCCGCGTTGTCGCCGATGATGATCGCTTGCTCAACACCTTCGACGTACAACTGCCAAAGGCTCGAATCGCTGTTGACGTCAAAACCCGCCGTCTCCAACTGCGAACGACTTACGCGGTAAACGCCGGTACGCTTTACGCCGATACGGACGACTCCGGGTTGCGAGATAACCATTTGATGGGTCGCAGGATCAGCCAACTGTCGATATTGCTCGATCTCCGTCGCGATTTCTTTTGTAACGCTCAGGACGTTGTTTTCGAGCGTTGTCGGTCGGAGTACTCGGCCGCGTATTCGCATTTCCTCGAGTGACAAGCCTGTAAAAGCAGTCAGGCTTGGAACGTATCGCGGATAGAATGCCTGGGTCGTGACCTTTGCTCCGCTCAGTGAGAGTGTTTCAATATAGTAAGCCGAATTCCCAGGGCCGATCTCGTCGAAGAAATTATACGTTTCGCCGTATTGCGGGATCTCGCGAGCACGGAGAGCCGCCCCTGAAACCATTCTCTCGGCGGTCAAAAGCTCGGCTCCCTGGCTGGTGATCCGATAGACATTAAAGCCGATATTCGCGACTTCGACATCCATTTGCCAATCTAACCAAACTGATTTGCCGTCTGAGTAGGCCGCGGCGGTCTCAAACCGGGTCGCTTTGGCCGAATTGGCCTGTAACTTCGCTTCGGTCTGCCTGGCTATCGACTGCTTTGCTTCCGACGTCCTCGACTTCTGCGCCATCAACGGCGATATGAATAACGAAAGGTTAAGAATTAGGGCTGTGAACGATACTACTCTTCTCATGAGAAAATACTCCTACGACCTGAATTGCAAGGGGGTGGTCGGGTTCAATTTCGTTAAGAATTTACTACTTTTTGACTATCTTGCAAAGGTTTTTTTGCCTTACTGGCAAATATCTAAGGCCTGTTTTGGGCCAACAAAACAAAGCCTTCGTCACGGGTTGGCCAATCATCCGGCGACCAGTAATCGAAGCACATATGGCAAAATCCCGCCGGCCTTGTAATATTCAAGCTCGATCGGCGTGTCGATCCTCAAAGTTACGGCAGCCTCTTCCCTTGAGCCATCTGCCTTGATAATTCTTAAAGTCACATCCTGCCGGGGCCTTACTGCTCCATTCTCCAAACCGGTGACGTCGAATGTTTCGCTTCCGTCAATTCCCAACGACGCGGCCGATTGGCCATCCTTGAATTGCAGCGGCAAAACTCCCATTCCGACAAGGTTCGAGCGATGAATCCGCTCATAAGACTGTGCTATCACCGCCTTAACACCCATCAGTCGAGTTCCTTTCGCTGCCCAATCGCGCGAGCTTCCGGTTCCATATTCCTGCCCGGCAAAGATAATGAGCGGCGTTCCTTCCTCGTTGTACCGCATCGCCGCATCATATATCGTCATCTCGTCCCCGTCAGGCTGGTGCTTTGTGAAACCACCTTCCAGCGGCGCCGCCATGAAGTTCTTGATCCGGACATTAGCAAAGGTTCCGCGTAACATCACCCGATCGTTGCCCCGCCGCGAGCCGTACGAGTTAAAATCTTCCGGCTTGACTCCCTGCTCCTGCAGATAAATACCTGCGGGCGAGTTTGCCTTGATCGCTCCTGCCGGCGAAATATGGTCGGTCGTGACCGAGTCTCCAAAAATCGCCAACGCTCTGGCCGAATTAAAGTCCGAAAAACTTCCCGTTTCCATCGAAAAGTCATCAAAATAAGGGGGCTCCTGAATATATGTCGAACTAGAGTCCCATTCGTATAGCTGTCCCGAACTGGATTCAATCTCGTTCCAAAGCGGGTTCTTCTCAGCAAACTCGCTATAGAGCCTCTTGTATGTCTCAGGGTCGAACGCCGCCTTTAGGATCTCCTTGACCTCGTCGAGTGAGGCCCAGATATCTTTTAGGAAAACCTCGTTACCATCGCGGTCAGTGCCGATAGGATGCAGATATACGTCTTTGATAACCGTTCCCGCGAGCGCAAATGCGACAACGAGCGGCGGCGACATCAGGAAGTTCGCTTTGATGTTTTGGTGAACCCTTGCCTCGAAGTTTCGATTTCCCGAGAGTACCGATGCTGCGATGATGTCGTTCTCGATGATCTCTTCCTCGATAGCGGCGTCCAGCGGCCCCGAGTTGCCGATGCAGGTGGTGCAGCCGTAGCCCACCAAATTGAACCCAACATCGTTCAGGTATTTTTGTAATCCAGTACGTTCAAGGTATTCCGTCACGACGCGCGAGCCCGGGGCGAGCGACGTCTTCACATAGGGTGGGACCTTCATTCCACGTTCCGAAGCCTTTTTCGCGACGATACCGGCCGCGATCATTACCGCTGGATTTGAAGTATTAGTACACGACGTGATCGCGGCGATCAGGACATCGCCATTACCGATCGAAGTATTCGCGCCGCTAACCGATTGAGGATCGACGTCCACGCGGTCCGGCGTCGGTCGGTTGTTGATCATTTCAACTTCGGTGGTAATGCTCGTGTTCTTTTCACTGACGTCATTGAGCACGGGGAGCGGGAGTGACTTTGTCGTCTGAGCTCCCCCACCAGCGACGACCTCCGCCGCATGGCCGGCCATTTGGACCATGAACCTCTTCTCGAGGTCTTCAGCATTTTTACCGTAGCCTCCATCGGCCACCGATTGGCTGAATAGCTCGACAAAGCGATCGTCGAGATTCGAAAGCTCGATACGATCCTGCGGGCGCTTCGGCCCCGCGACGGACGGAGTGATAGTTTCGAGATTGAGATCGATCACGGTCGAGTAATCCACATCGCCTTCTTTCGGTATTCCGAACATTCCCTGGGCCGTGTAATAGCTCCGAACCGTTTCGATCTGTTCGGCACTTCGTCCGGTGTTTTTTAAGTACTCAAGAGTTTTTTCGTCAGTTCCGAAAAATCCCATCGTCGCTCCGTACTCGGGAGCCATGTTCGCGATCGTGGCTCGGTCGGTCGCGTTCAGTGCGGCAGCGCCTTCACCAAAGAACTCGACAAACTTGCCGACTACATTAGCTTTTCGAAGCATTTCGGTTATTCGAAGGACCAGGTCTGTAGCAGTTGCACCTTGCGGTAGGTCGCCCGTTAGATGCACGCCAACGACATCAGGCGTCAGAAAGTATACGGGCTGTCCAAGCATTCCAGCCTCCGCTTCAATCCCACCGACGCCCCATCCGACAATGCCGAGTCCATTGATCATCGTCGTGTGCGAGTCGGTACCAACCAGTGAATCGGGGAAATAAACGCCGTCGCGTTCAAACACGCCCTTCGCCAGGTACTCGAGATTTACCTGATGCACGATCCCGATCCCGGGCGGGATCACGCTGAAGCCGTTGAACGCCTGGGTTCCCCACTTCAGGAAGCGGTACCGTTGATCGTTCCGGCGAAACTCCATCTCCATATTTCGCTTATAAGCCGCTTCGCTGCCGGCATAGTCGACCTGGACCGAGTGATCGATGACGAGATCGACCGGGACAAGAGGCTCGATAACTCCGACATCCTTTCCGAGCCGCTTGACGGCCGAGCGCATCGCCGCCAGATCTACTAACAACGGAACACCGGTAAAATCCTGAAGAATCACGCGAGCGACAACGAATGGAATTTCTTCGCTGCGTTCGGAGACCGGGACCCACGATGCGAGAGCTCGGACGTTCGCCTCACTAACCTTCTTGCCATCGTCGAAATTTCTAAGTACCGATTCGAGAACGATGCGGATCGATACCGGAAGCCTGGAGACGTTGCCGATTCCTTCAGCCTCAAGTTGGGGCAGCGAATAATAGACGCCGTCGGCGCCCGAACCGGTTTTGAATGATTGCCTGGTGTTAAAAAGATTGTGTGCCATAGAAAGTCAGCTAATTCAGTGTGTCCAAGGCAGAAACCCGAGCGTCAGCCAGGGTGTCCTCCGCCGCAACCGACACACTCCCTACCGGTCGTGATTCCGCCCTTTATTGCGGGTGAAGGAAACCGTAATTTTAGCACAGTCTCTCTGAGGGAATCACTTATCGTGCTTGGCGTTGGGTGCCGAATCGGCGTATAACTTTCGCATGATTGTCACAACTGGAAACGATGTGAGTGGAAGAGAGATAGGCGAGTATCTTGGCGTTGTTCGCGGAATAGTCGTTCGCGCGACTGGCATCGGCCGCGGAATCATTGGCGGTTTGAAATCGATCGCGGGTGGAAATATCGAGGAGTTTACGGTCGTCTGCGAAGAAGCCCGGATGGAGGCATTCAACCGCATGGTGCGGCATGCTCACGAGATCCACGCCGACGCGATTATTGGGATGCGATATGACGCTACGGAGTTTGGCCAAGGCGGCACGACCGAGGTACTCGCGTACGGGACCGCTGTAAAGTTACGAAGCTAGTTTGGAGACTCGGAGACTTGGACACGTGGAGACAGGAGATAGAAGCCTGTCTCTTGTCTATTGTCTCTTGTCTATTGTCTCTTGTCACTTGTCACTTGCCTCTTGCAGATGAGTTGCCTCCCGCTTCAGCGGGAGGGACGCGACAAAACAAGATCGGCTTTAGCCGAACGCTTTTGGCTAATGCCGTAAGGAATTCCTTTTAATGAATTTTTGGCTTAAGCCGATTTTGGCAGCCTCACCTCCGGCTAAAGCCGGAGGCAATTCATAAGAGTAAGAAGGGTGGTAATGCCAAAGTCTTTAGTCTTTAGTCTTTGGTCTTTGGTCTTTGGTCTTTGGTCTTTGGTCTCTTGTCTCCCTTCTCCGCGTCTCTCTCTCTCTCTCTCTCTCTCTCTCTCTCCGCGTCGCATCAAATCCTCGGTGCCTTTCCGTTCTTGCCCGTACGCATGTCGCTGATCCAATTCAGCCATCGGTATTTTAATGTCTTTGGCGCGAGAAACTCGGTGATGCCGGTCGTTTTCCTTGGAACGCCGTCGCGAAGCGTGAGTGTAATCTCACTGAGAAAGCGCAGGTAATAAAAGCTCGAATCGATGACCTTGATCGGCTTTACCCGGAGCCGCATATTGTCTTCGGATATCAACCGAAGCCGGGTCGGGTATTTAATGCCGAACTTGTCCCGCACATAATTCTGCTCTTCGTATTCCGCCGATCGCTCGCGAAGCTCACCGTTCTTGATGACCAAAAGTTTTGTGCTCGGCTTGTGGTCTCCTAATTCACAGTATCGATAAAACACAACCGTCGAATCAGCGTAGTGAGCTCGACCCCAGTGCCAGTCCCGCACCGTCTTCGCAAGCCATCGATTATCCAGATTGTGATCGTGATAGCCTGTGCCGCGAAATTGTCTCACGTCGACAGACCGGCCTCTCTTATCGTAAACGGTAATCTTGCCGGTGACGTCCGACCGCGGTGCGACCATGTTCCAGCAGTGTGAGTTCTCTCGATAATAAAATGATTCGGATGCGAAATCCGATTCGACTGAGAGCCACTCGAGGTTTGCTTCCAGTCGTCTTCCGCCCGAAAGCCTTGTGTTAATGGAAACCGAGTATCCGGATCCGTACGCTGCAGTTTCAAACTTGAAGAAAGAATCGCCGATGTGGCATTCGGGTGTATCGCGGCTCGCTGAAAACTTTCCTTCGGGATATTCGTTGATGCACCGGTACAGCGGCTTGCCGTCGCGAAAGTATGTGAATGAGATCGCCGGATAGCGCTCGGATCTAGCTTCTTCTCGGTTATACCTGGGGGAATAGATGAAGTTGTCGAGAAACATTATTACGATCGCTTCCCTGCCGCCGTCCGCAAGCGCGTCGAAATACCACCACTCATACGCCTTCGGATCTAGCTGCGGATGCCACACGTCTGCACGGACGCTTGAGGAAAACGCAAAATCACCGGATGAGGCCGTTGGCGCGATCAGGTCCATTTAGCTTTTCGGGGGGATTGCCGTAATCGATACTACGTGTTCAGAATCGCAGAATTCGTAAGTTTAGGCAAACGTTTTTCGGTATAATGAATCTCTAACACAAGCTACTCTTCCCGAGTTTGATTTCAAGAGGAGAATCCATGAATTACATCAACAAATTGCTTCTTTCGGGTTTTGTAGTGCTGACATCTCTTTTCGCCGTAGCATGTCCGGACCGGACGAGCATCGCCGACATCGAGGCTAATCCGTCGAAATACCAGAACAAGGAAGTCGCGATCGCGGGAACTGTTCAAGACAGTTGGGGCGTCAATATCCCGGGCACCAAGATTAGAGGCGGAGCGTATAAGATCGATGATGGAACCGGATCGATTTGGATCATAACGGAGGAAGCTGTTCCGACCAAGGGAGCGCAGATCGGAGTAAAGGGGATCATCGGTACCGGCATTACAAAGAACGGTCGGAATTATGGTCTCGGCCTCTACGAGAAGGATCGCAAATTCAACAAGCGATAGTTGTATTATCGAATGACAAACCATGGGCAACGGGCTAACATGCCTGTTGCCCTTTTAATTATGGATCCCATGCTCGAGTCTTTTGAAAAGCGGTTTGCCTCGATTCGCCGTCGTTCGGTCGATCTGCTGCAGATGATTTCCGACGAGGATCTTTTCCGTAAACCGCGTGAGCTGGAGCGCTCCATGGTTATGTTTTCATCCGGTGAATATCTGCTGCGGTCAGCGGCGGCGATCGAGCAGACGTGCGGTGGAATAACGACGAGGTTATGGGATGATCCGTTCGAGTGGACGCTGCCGGAAGAATTATCTACCACAGAGAAAGTACTCGCCTATATCGACGAGGTCGAGACCGCCCGTCAGTCTGCGTTTCGTTTTTTGCAGTCGGATAAAGATCTGGTGAAGGAGCTACCGGCGCCAAAAGATCTGCGTTCGATTTTTGACTTGCTCCTCGAAACCGTCGCGCGAGCGGAGCACTATCAGGGTCGAGCGTTCGCTGTCTTTCAAATGCTGTCCAACGAAAAGCTGCCGAGATTGTAAAGAAGGAATTTTTTGCATAGCGAACCTTTTCGTGCAAAAATTCGTTAAGGTTCGAGTCATTCAGGATTCCTTGATCTAGCGGAGAGCAAACGATGCATTGTCCCCGTTGCGGCCAGCAGCAGGTTTCCGATCAAACAAAATTTTGTTCAAGATGCGGCTTTCAGCTCGGACTGGTAGGTGAGTTGTTGGAACACGGTGGATATTTGCCTCAGCTCGCGGAGCTTCAGAAAGGAAAGAGCGGCGTCATGACACGCAGGAACGGTGTCATCTTCAGTCTCGTCTGGCTTGTTTTTTGGATGATGTTAATTCCCGCATTCTTTGCGGCATTGGGGGCTAATCGGATCCCAGGAGCTTTTGCGGCGTTCGGCTTTTTCTCGTCGGTCATTCTGCTGATCGTCTCGCTCGGCTTACTCAGACGCGGGCCGAAAGGCTCCGAGGTCGAACTTCAAGAGATGTCCTCGCCCGCTTCGCTCTATGGAAATGCTGCGGTAGGTGCGCTTCCGCCGCAACAAGAACAGCCTGCGTCGACATACATGCCGCCCGAAGGTTCGTGGCGAGTACCGGACACGGACGATCTGGCTCGACCGGGAAGCGTTATCGAGAGCACTACAAGGTTATTAAAAAAGGACGAGTAAGTTCCTATGCATTGTCCAAAATGTGGCCAGCAGCAAATATCTGAACAGACGCGTTTCTGCTCGCGATGTGGATTTCAACTTGGATACGTCGCTGAATTGCTCGCGAACGGCGGGTTCCTGCCGCAGTTCGCAGAACTCAATAAGGGTAAGACTTCTTTTTTCAGCCGCAGGAACGGGCTTATCTTCACCGCCCTTTGGTTTATCTTTTGGGTGATGATGCTGCCGTCATTTTTCGGAATTGCCAATGAAGACGAGGCTGCGGGTGTGTCGGCGATTTTCGGCGTATTCACGACGATGATGCTTCTGATAATTTCGCTCGCGGTATTGAAGCGAGCCCCGAAGTCGCTCGAGCTGCCTGCTGCACATCAAGTGCCGCCACCGCCGTCACTTTACGGCAATGCGGGAATGGGCGCGCTGCCGCCTCAACAGAGCCAACCGGCTTCGACGTACATGCCTCCGGAAGGCGCATGGCGCGTTCCGGACACCGGAGATCTCGCTCGTCCCGGTAGCGTCACTGAGAGTACGACAAGGTTATTAAAGAAGGACGAGTAATACGATGCATTGTCCAAAGTGCGGTCAGCAGCAAATATCTGAAGAGACGCGATTCTGTTCGCGATGCGGTTTGCTTTTGACCGGGATCGCCGAGTTGGTCGAAAGTGGCGGCCTGATCCCGGAACCGAGACCTGGAATAACCGGCAACAGCGGCTCGCCAAGGCGGCGCGGAATCATGCAGGGCTCTTTTATTTTTCTGCTGTCGTTCCTGATCGTGCCTATCGTGACGATAATCTCGATCTCCCTCAATATCGAGCCGTTCCTGGTTGTGATCAGCGCATTGCTTTTTGGCGTTGGGGGATTGCTCAGGGTTGCGTATGCGTTGATGTTCGAATCTGCAACTCCAAGGGGCTTTGCGAAAGACAATATTTTCCCTGAGACACGGAGTGCCGGTGCCCTCCCGCCATCGCAAACCACGCCGGCGGCAGCGTACACATCACCCGCCGGAGTCTGGCGCGATACGAACGATCTGCAGCGCCAACCGGGCAGCGTTACCGACAGCACTACGAAGCTTCTTCAAAAAGACGAGCCTCAATAACCGATCGCCTCGCCATCACTTCGCGAATCGATCGCGCCTAAGCGCACTCCCTCTTTGTCGATCATGATCCCCGTTGCAGAAGCGATGTAACCCGGCCTGTTTGCGAACGTGTGACCGTAACCTCGCAGTAAGTTCAGCGTGTCGGGCGACATTCCATACGGTTCAAACAGCATCTCGTCCGGATACCACTGATGATGGACTCGAGGAGCGTCGATCGCCTGCTGGATATTCATGTCGTGGTCAATCACGTTCATGACTGACTGAAGTACCGCGGAGATGATCCTCGGGCCGCCGCGTGCTCCGAGAGCGAACCACGGTGTGCCATCTTTTTTCATTACGATCGTCGGGGTCATTGATGACAGTGGGCGCTTCATCGGCTCGACCTTATTTCGCTCCCCTTGGATCAGTCCATAAAGATTCGTTTTCCCGGGCTTTGCCGCGAAATCATCCATCTCGTCATTGAGCAGCACACCAGTCCCCTTCGCCGTTACACGCGATCCATAGAGGTCATTGATCGTGTAAGTGTTGGTGACAATATTGCCGGCTGCGTCGACGACCGTGAAGTGTGTTGTGTCCATTCCCTCTTTCGCCGCGATCGCACCGTGTCCGATCTCCTTGCTCGAGGTAGCTTTCTTAAGATCGATCGTCGACGCACGGTTCTTGGCGTACGACTTTTCTATCAGCTTCGCAGCAGGTACGTCTTGATAATCCGGGTCGGCCATGAACTCCGCTCGATCCGCAAAGGAACGACGCATTGCTTCTGTCAGCAAGTGATACTTCGCTGCAGAGTTATCACCCATGCCTTTGATGTCGTAGCCTTCGAGCATATTCAGCACCTGCAGCATTACGACCCCTCCCGAGCTCGGAGGCGGCATTGTAATGATCTCGTGACCACGGTAATTTCCGCGAAGCGGTGTTCGCTCTTTTGCTACGTAATTCTTCAGGTCTTCGAGCGTAATGAGGCCGTTGTTCGCCTTCATGTCGGCGGCGATAAGCTGCGCGGTCTTACCCGTGTAAAACTCGGTCGCACCCTGGGCTTCAATACGCCCGAGAGTTTGAGCAAGATCCGGCTGCTTGAATAATGCGCCTTCATCGTAGTATTTGCCATTGTTAAGGAAGATCCGGTTGCTCTCAGGATATTTTGCAAGGTGCTCACGAAAGGCGTAGAGCAAAGTTGCGAGCCGGTTCGAAAGTACGTACCCGTCCCGTGCCAGGAGGCGAGCCGGTTCGACTAATTCGCGCCATTTGATCTTTCCCGAGCCGTGCTTTTTGAACGCGATATCGAAACCTGCCAGGGTGCCCGGAACTCCCGAAGCCCGATATCCGATCGTCGAGGATCCTTCACCCTTGATGAGATTGCCGTCCTTGTCTACGAATAAATCTCGCGTCGCGGCTTTCGGCGCCATTTCACGATAGTCGATCGCGAACACCTGTCCGTCCTTTCGCCGGTAAAGCATGAACCCACCGCCGCCGATATTACCCGCTTCCGGATAAACGACGGCGAGGGCCAAGCCAACAGCGATCGCCGCATCAACCGCATTACCACCCTTTTTTAGGATCTCGATTCCGATTCTCGATGCTAACTCATGCTGCGAAGCGACCATCGCATTCCTGCCGCGAACGGGTTCGCGCGCCGCAGAAACCAAACCACCCGAATATGCTAGCGACCGGGTGTCATCGAAGAATGAAAGAGTAAACGCGAGAACTAGAAGGCAGGTAAATGGCTTGCGAAGCATTCGTTGGCTCATAACGGAACTCTAGCAAAACTTACTTTACCCGACAACGCGCCGAACTAAGTGCGTTCAACCAGTTCCTCCAGGACTTATGCTATAGTCTTTTATTCGATTTAATATCAATTCCGAAATGACTGACGGCGACAGTAGATGCTATGTTCTTGACGCGTTTTTCACCGAAAAACCTGGTGCGAAAAGTGGGTCGTGTTCCCTCGCGTCTTCGCCGCGGCATTTCTGAATATCGCTTCTACACCTACCTCGCCATTCTTGGCCCGGGAATAATCGCAGCAAATGCAGGCAACGATGCAAGCGGCATCGCAACGTACTCGACCGTAGGCGCGGGATTCGGCTACACGATGCTATGGGCCTTCATCCCGATGGTCATAAGTCTCATCATCGTGCAGGAGATGTGTGTTCGGATGGGCGTCGTCACAGGACAGGGACTCGCCGACCTGATCCGCGAACAGTTCGGTGTGCGCTGGACGGCATTTATCATGCTCGCTCTGCTGGTAGCGAATACGGGAGTGATCATTTCGGAATTTGTCGGGATCGCGCAGGCATCGGAGCTGTTGGGTGTGCCGCGCTACTTTTCGATCCCCGTGGCCGCTGCCCTCATCTGGTGGCTCGTTGTACATGGATCGCAAAAGCGCGTCGAGCGCGTCTTCCTACTCATGTCGCTGGTTTTCTTCTGCTATGTGATCTCTGCTTTCGTAGCGAAGCCAAACTGGAGCGAGGTTGCGACGGGTTTTGTCGAGCCTTCGTTCAGCACCGACTCTGTTTTTCTTTTCACGATCATGGCCCTCATCGGAACCACGATCACGCCATTCATGCAGGTGTACGTCCAGTCGTCGGTCGTCGAGAAACGGATGGACAAGGATGACTTGTCGATCGTACGCGCCGATGTGATCGTCGGGACGATCTTCGCTTGTATGATCGCCGCATTCATAGTTATTTCAACTGCTGCGACGCTGCACAGTGTTGGTATTACGACGATCGACTCCGCCGCAACTGCCGCCGAATCGTTG
The DNA here is from genome assembly GCA_031392105.1 of Acidobacteriota bacterium. GTDB lineage: Bacteria > Acidobacteriota > Blastocatellia > Pyrinomonadales > Pyrinomonadaceae > OLB17. The sequence goes on from JANMUW010000168.1 coordinate 13,856, forward strand.
GTTCCGATCGCAGGCTCATACGCGAAATACTTGTTTGCTGTCGGCCTCTTCGGCGCAGCTATGCTCGCGATGGGAGTGTTGCCGCTGGCGACAGCTTATTCGGTGAGCGAAGCACTCGGATTTGAAAAGGGCCTGTCGAGATCGTTTCGTGAGGCTCCGATCTTTCTCGGAATTTTTACGACGCTAATTCTTATCGGCGGCACCGTGGCTTTGATTCCGGGGATCCCGCAGATCAAACTCCTTCTGTTTACACAGACGATAAACGGCGTTCTGTTGCCTATCATCCTCATCGCCGTGCTTTCGCTCGCAAATAATCGCGAGATCATGGGAGAGTATCGCAATTCGATCTGGCTTAACCTGGCCGCCGGCACAACGACGATCGTGATATCGATGCTGTCCCTTTTGTTGATTGGAAAAACGATTGCTGATATGTTTTAGCCGAAAAGCCTTTATGCCTGCCTCCGAGTTTAGGAAGAAAGCCGTCGTCTTTATCCTCTTTGCTGGAATCGTCCTATTGATTCTCGTTCTGGGGATGCCGTTTGCCGAGGCGCAAATCTACGCCTACTTTTGGAATCATTTCGCTATTGGCGTCGCTCCTGAAGGGACTTATTCGCTTCCAAACCCGCACCCC
>JANMUW010000073.1:0-3586 GCA_031392105.1 Acidobacteriota bacterium
AACATCAGACGCGAACGAGGCATTCCGCAAGAGCCTCGACTCGATCACTCAGATTCGTGACAGTAGTACACAGGCCGTCGCACTTGCCGCGCTCGCGCAGATCACGAGTGCGGCCGGATTTTCACTCGACGAATCTTTCCACCCCATTATCCAAACGCTGGCGGCTCGTGCGGGCCAATGAATTTTAAGTGACGATTGCTGCGGATAATCCCTGCGATAAAGCTGTGATCGAGTCGGGTCCCGATGTTAAGGATTGCGACTCGGCAGTCGGGAACTGGGTGCTCGCAGCGGCGATCCTCGGCTCGACGATTACATTCATCGACGGAACTGTCGTAAACGTCGCACTGCCGATCTTACAGCGGGACCTTAAGGCGACGGTCGGTCAGACGCAGTGGGTCGTCGAATCTTATGCGTTGATGCTGTCGGCCCTGATCCTGGTCGGCGGTTCGCTCGGCGATCTTTTTGGGCGTCGGAAAATTTTCTTGTTCGGGGTTCTGATCTTTGGAATTGCATCCGTACTCTGCGGAATTGCGCAGGACGCTAATCAATTGATCATCGCACGCGGTGTGCAGGGAGTCGGGGCGGCGATGCTCGTTCCCGGCAGCCTTGCGCTGATCAGCGCAAACTTCAGCAAGAACAGGCGTGGGCGTGCGATCGGAACATGGTCGGGTGTGACCGCGATCGCCGCCGGGTTTGGGCCGGTGCTTGGCGGCTGGCTGATCGAAACGTTCTCGTGGCGATGGATATTTTTTCTCAACGTACCGCTTGTCGCCGCGGTGATCGTTATCACGTGGTTTCGGATCCCGGAAAGCAGCGACGACCAGGCGACAAAGAAGATCGATTGGTTGGGAGCGAGTCTCGCGACTCTCGGGCTCGGTGGATTGGTTTTCGGTTTGATCGAATCAAACTCACGGGGATTAGGTGACGCCCTTGTGATCGCGAGTCTCGTGATCGGCGCCCTGGCACTCGCGGGTTTTATTTTTGTCGAGGCACGGATCCAGCATCCGATGATGCCCCTCGGCCTTTTTCGCTCGCCGGCGTTTCTCGGGTCGAATCTTCTGACGCTCTTCTTGTACGCCGGGCTCAGCGGGCTAATGTTTTTTCTCCCTTTTATCCTCATCCAGGTTCAAGGCTATGGACCGACCGAGGCGGGTGCGGCACTGGTGCCATTCATCATTACGATGTTTGTGCTCGGACGTTGGGCCGGCGGGCTGGTTGATCGTTATGGTTCGAAGATCCCTCTGACGATCGGCCCGTTCATCGCGGCGTGCGGCTTCGCGCTGTTCGCTTTGCCTGGTGCTGATGCGCCGAGCTACTGGACGAGCTACTTTCCTGCCGTGATGGTGATGAGCGCCGGGATGGCGATCGCCGTAGCACCGCTCACGACCACTGTTATGGGAGCCGTCGAGCAGCGTCACGCCGGGACAGCTTCGGGAATCAATAATGCGGTTTCGCGAACCGCCGGCTTGATCGCGGTCGCGGCATTCGGGGTAGTGCTCGTGATGAGCTTTGAGCGGAACTTTTCGGCGGCGGTTAATTCGAGTGGAATCCCGGATGCAGCAAGACAACAACTGTTGGCACAGGGTGACAAACTCGCCGAGATCCAGGTTCCGGACAGTTTATCGTCGGAAGAAAAAGTTCTGGTTACGGCGGCGATCAGAAATTCCTTTACAGGTGGATTCCGCGTCATAACGATTATCGCCGCGGTACTTGGCGTCCTCAGTTCAATCATCGCGTGGATTTTGATTCCGGGGAAACCCACGGGGCGTTCGAAGGTATGATCCAATCTTCTTGAATTGAATTATCTGCCAGTATCTTTGATATGGCTCGGATAATGGCTTTATGAATTGCCTCCCGCTTCAGCGGGAGGTTAGCTCAAAAAAGATTTGGCTTTAGCCTAACTTCGGCTAAAGCCCTTGGATTTTCCCTTTTTCTTGTTCGGCTAAAAGGGAGGCAATTCATAAATCACACGCAATCAGATTCTCAAATATCTCGCGCTTTCTTATCAACTCAGGTGATCCATCTTGTTTGATCAAAACCACAGGCGGCAAGAATCGTCCGTTGTACTGCGACGCCTGGGCGAGCGAATATGCTCCGCAGTTTAGAAGCGCGAGGATTTCACCCGGCTGCACATTTTCCGGAAGCAAGCGGTGATCGGGCAAACGACCGTGACCTTCGATATCGAAATAGACATCGCCACCGTCGCACAGCGGACCTGCGAGTTTATAAGCGAAGTCGTGTTCTGCTCCGGCGCGCTCGGCCGAGATCAGATGGTAGTACCACTTGTAAGTCTCCATTGAAAGCAGGATGTTGAAGCCGGCGTCGGTCAGAAGCCAATGTTCCAAACTCCCCTCCTTACCAAGGAGGGGTGCCGCTTCGGCGGGGTGGTTCTCTAAATGTTGCCGCGCCGAATCTGGCGTTTCCGAAGAAGAGAGAACCGCCCCGTCAGCCGAAGCGACTGCCACCCCTCCTTTGTAGGGAGGGGAGCTTTGAGTGACCGGACGCTCTTTATGGTTTCTCACGGTTGTCAAACAGATTCCCGCGTCGGAGATAATGCTGCGGCCCGGCTCTAGTAACAGCGTCAGGCCGTCGAGGAGTTCCGACGAGCCTGAATCCGCCGCGAGATCTTTTACGGCCTTCCACGCTTCGCCGACCGCCGCGGACGGTTCAAAGTCGGCGGAGAACATTTCACGCTGATCGAGAGGGAACTCGGCCGATTGCGAACTGTCGCGGAGGTAATTGACCGGAAACCCTCCACCGAGATTGATATGTTCGATCTTCGAGCCTGTCTCGTTGTAAATATGCAGAAGCGTATCGAACAGCATCGTAAACGCTTCCGAGTACGCATGCGGCTCAGGGTTTTGCGACCCGATGTGCAGATGAATTCCGCGAAGTGAAACGTGCGGTGAAGCCTTGTATCGGCGGAACGCCTCGAATGCTTCGCCGGGCATCATGCCGAATTTCGATGTTAGCAATGCGGTTTGCAAACCCGAGTGAGTTCCGGTCTTGATCTCGGGAACGAGCCGTAAGCTCACATTCGCTTTTTTGTTTAGACGCTTCGCCGTGTCACCGATCAGTTCGAGCTCGAACAGCGAATCGACCTGGATCGCGTAGATCCCGGCCTCGACCGCATTCTCGAACTCCCAAACTTCTTTACTCGTTCCGTTAAAAATTATCTGCTCGCTCGTGAAGCCGACCTTCAAAGCTTTCCAAAGCTCGCCGCCGGAATTCACTTCGATATCAATACCCGAGTCCTTGATGGCTTTGAGAATGCCGAGCGTCGACATCGCCTTAGCGGCGTAGCAGATCTTTAGCGGGCATTCGATGACCTCGGCGCTTTTCTTTAGCCGTTCGATGTTGTGTCGAATACGCGCTTCGCTGTATACGAACAGCGGCGTAGCGTGTTTGCGCGCAAGCTCGACGCAATCAACACCGTCGATATGAAGACGATTGTCTCGAACGTCGAGAAAGTTTTCGATCTGCCAAGTCATAACTGGAAGGAAAGCAACCGACTGGAGGGCGGGCCGCCATGGGAGCAACCCCGCCCCGAGGGGGGGGTGCAACTTCGTGTTACAAGAATTTTTTT
>JANMUW010000068.1:0-3027 GCA_031392105.1 Acidobacteriota bacterium
CCCAGAATTCGTCGAGATAGCGCGGCAACTCGCGTTCGGCTGCGGCGGAGGCGGGGCCACGCTGGGCGAGAAAGGCGCGGGCGCGTTCGAGCGCGCGGTCAAGCCGGGTCGTCTCGGTGAGGACGCCATCATCGTGAAAGGCGTCGACAATCTCTTGACGACCCGGGCGAGGTGCTGCAATCCGCTTCGAGGTGAGGACATTATTGGATACATTTCACTTGGAAAGGGAATTGTCGTCCACAACAAGCGCTGCAAGAATGTCGCACAACTCATGGTCAACAAAGAGCGGATCGTCGAAGTAGACTGGGCGAAAACCGAGAAGGACGAGATACAGTCAGTCGGTATCCTTGTGATGACAGAGAATCGGACAGGCATGCTGGCTGGTATCACAAATGCGATCGCAGATATCAAGACCGGAATCCGTGATGCACGGGCCATCATTTCGCGCGACGACAGAGGTCAGATCGAAGTCACCGTTGAAGTTTTCGATAAGAAGCACCTGGATCGAGTGCTAAGCGCCATTGGCAACGTTCCGGGCGTCATCGCCGTCGAAAGAGTTAACGCATAACGCAACTTTATTTTTAAGGCCTAGTTTGGTATCATTCGCCTTTTGCTGATTCGGCACTAAAAGGCGATTTTTTGATGAGAGAGATTGTTTCGACAGATAAAGCTCCTGGGGCGATCGGCCCGTATTCTCAAGCTATCAAAACCGGTGGGATGATATTTTGCTCGGGACAGATCCCGATCGATCCAGAAACCGGTGAGTTCGTCTCCAACGACATTGGCGAACAGACCGATCAGGTCTTAAAGAATCTGAGTGCTGTTCTGGAGGCGGGTGGAGCGAACTTGGGAGACGTGGTTAAAACCACGGTGTTTCTTTCCGACATGAGCGACTTTGCCGCGATGAACGAAGTCTACGGGCGGTACTTCGATTCTAATAAGCCGGCCCGGGCGACCGTTCAGGCAGCTCGACTGCCGCGGGATGCGAAAGTTGAGATCGAATGTATCGCAGTCGTTTAGATCGCGAGCACAAGTAAAAACGCCAAACGCGGTATACGGCGTTTGGCGTTTCTCAAGAAACTTAGGCGGTGCCGCTAGGCGGCTTTGACAATCTTGCCCGACTTGATACAGCGCGTACAAACTTTCATCCGGCCGTTGCCGCCCGAAGGAAGTTTTACACGGACGGGCTGCAAATTCGGATTGAACCGACGGCGGGTTTTGTTATTCGCGTGTGAAACGTTGTTTCCAAACTGCGGGCCTTTGCCGCAAACGTCGCATCTTTGTGCCATATATAATAATTGCCTCCAATAAGAATGAGGTGATAAGCAGAGTTTAATAAAAACTCAAAAAGAGAGTTTATACCAAAATACGACGTAGTCAGTCAAGCAATGATAATTATCGATAATCTCGAGGGAGTAAAAGGCAAAGTGCAAATGTTTAATTTCAGAGTTTTTGCTGCAACGGTTCTGGCGGCCATCGCCGTGATCGGTGCGGCTTGCGGAGGAGCCTCATCTTCGAATTCAACACCTGGTACGGTCGATGCGAATGAAACCGCCGCGACCGTCAACGGTAAGGTCATCAAGATGGAAGATGTTGAAAGAGGCGTCAAGCAACAGGCTCAGGGCCAGGAGAGCAAATTGTCTCCGCTTGAGCTTGCCGGTGCTCGCCTGCAGGTCTTGCAACAGTTGATCGAACAGGAAGTCATGTTCCAGAAGGCGGAGAAGGAAGGCGTCGTTCCTAAGGATGAGGATGTCGTCGCCGAGATCAACAAGCAAAAAGTCGAAAGCCGTTTGTCCCAGGAAGAGTTCGATCGCCAGATGCAGCAAGCCGGGCTTAACGAAGCGGCTTATCGTGATCAGGTAAAACGTGCGATGGCTATCAAAGCACTCGTCGACAAAGTTACCGGACGCATTGAAACTCCGAAAGAAAACGAGATCGATGCGTTCTTCAAGGGCAATCCCGAGATGTTCGTAAAGAAGCGTGGCGTGCGATTGGCAGCGATCGTCATCGATCCCACAAACAGCGGTCAGGGTGACACCACGACGGATGCTTCGTCCGCTGATCTCAAAGTAAAAGAACTTCTTGGTAAGTTGCAGCAACCCGGCTCTGACTTTACAGGCCTCGCCCGCGAATATAGCGAGGACCCATCAAAGTTTCAGGGTGGTGACCTCGGCTTCTTCAACGAAGAGGAATTGAGAAAGAGCTATCCGCAATTGGTAGAGGGCTTCATGAATCCACAGTTCACGGTGGGTAGAATTACGAATGCGGTTCCAATCGCCGGAAAGGCGTATGTTTTCAAGCTGCAGGAGCGAGTTGAAAGAGAGGAGAATCTCACGCTCGAAAATCCGCAAGTTCGGCCGCAGATCAACGAGATGCTTGTAAATAATCGCAAGCAGCTGCTCGCCGCCTCGTACCAGGCGATCGCAATGAATGAAGCCAAGGTCGAGAATTTTCTTGCGAAGAAAGTTGTCGACAATCCGAACGAGCTGAGCGGTGCCCGTCCAGCAGCACCAGCGAACACGAATACGCCTGCGGCGAATACTAACCCGGCACCTGCGAATGTAAACGCACCGGCGAATTCCAATGCGACGACAAACGCGCCCAAACCGGCTTCGAACTCGACGGCGAACTCGAACACGAACGGCCGCGGGTAAGATCGAGAGGCGCGAAGCGGCAGGTCCGCGTTTGAGTCGCGTTCACAGTTATTAACAGTTTCCCTCGCTGTAAAACTTAGTAGCCGGCATCGTGTGTCGGCTACTCTTTTTTTATGCTTTTCAGACTTTCAGAAGTTACAAAGTCCTACGGCAGTACCGACATTTTGCGCGGCGTGTCGTTTCAGATCAATCCCGGCGAAAAAGTCGGATTGGTAGGACGAAACGGCGCTGGAAAGACAACGGTATTCCGTTTGATCACCGGCGAAGAAGCCGCGGATTCAGGTGAGCTTGTAACGATCAACGGACTCAAGCTCGGCCTTCTGCAGCAGCATGTCGACTTTGGTCCGGGAGAGACAGTCCACACGGCGGCCTT
>JANMUW010000089.1:0-19948 GCA_031392105.1 Acidobacteriota bacterium
GCCGCCAGTATTTTCTTTTGCCGGTGATCTTGAATGTGAACTCGCCGTCGCGGGTGCACGCTTGTCCGCCGTTGATGTGGCCGACCTGCGTGATGATCTTTCCCGTGAAACCAAACTCCTTCGCATCGATCGACGTGATTACGCCGTCGAGTCTAACGAAATCAGCTCGCTTGCCACGACCTTTCTGTTCGCCTTTGATCGAGTATGAACCGCGACGATTTGTTACGGTCGCTACACCGAAGTAGTCCCAACTAACCCACTGCAGCGAAAGCTTGTGACGGCCAGCAAGCATTCGCGCGGCGCCCGAATCTTTTATGTCAGTCTTTTGCTGAGCCGATGCACCGACCAGGAGAGCCGCGATCAGAATGACTATTTTCAGAATCTTTTTCATGTCTATCTTCCAGTTGCGCCCGAAACCACCGACGGCTTTGTCGTTTGAAAATGTCGGTTGGCGATCTCCAGAAACTCCACGACCTGGGCGTCCCAATATTTCCAGTTATGTGAACCTGGCAACTGGCGGAATTCGTGTGGCACTCGTTTTTCGAGCAAAAGGTCAATGAAATCGCGGTTGTTCTGGAAGAGGAAATCCTCGGTGCCGCAATCCAGGTAAAGCGATGGGAAATTCTTGATCTTTTCCGCAGTCGCTGTGCGGACCATATCGAAAATGTCGTTGCTCTTACGGACGTCACTCCCGGTCGGACCGAATATCGATTCGATCGACTTTCCTATCGCACCGGGAATTTCCTTCTCGGTAATCGATGCCGCACCAAGCGCTCCGCTAAACGAACCAGCGAGTGAGAACATGTCGGGATACTTCAGGCCAAACTTGATCGCGCCATATCCGCCCATCGACAATCCCGCAATTCCGCGATACTCACGACTCGTGCCGGTGCCGTACGTTTTCTCGATCTCCGGAATCAACTCTTTGACGATGTAGCTCTCGTATTTGTCGGTTTGCTTGGACACGCTGTCCGTGTACCAGCCGTTCTCACCCTCGGGTGTGACGATCACGAATCCGTATCTCGACGCGTAAGCCTGAAGCTTGGTGAGATCCGTCCAATTGTTGAAGTGGCCACTTAACCCATGGAGGAGATAGATCACAGGTCGCTTAACTCGGGGGCGCTTCCAATGATAGGGCAGAACGACTCGGTAGGGCATTTCGCGCCCCATTAGAGTACTCGCTAGCTTTCCTTGCTCCACCGACGCAGGGAAGGTAATTCCGGGAGGAAGCGACTTTGCCTTTTGGGCAAAGACATTCGCGAACACTGTCGTAACTAGCACTGCGAACGCGAGACTCCGGCAAGCGAATTTTGACCAAGGTAGAGTGGCTCCCATTCTAGTCAAACAACTTGCTGAACCAACCGCCTGCTTTGTCCTTGTCGATCACTTGTGCAAGCTCGCCCGCGTCGAACCAAACGCCGTGACATTTGTTGCAGACGTCAACCTTAATGTGCTGGTAATCCGCCTCCATCAACTTTCCGTCGCAACGCGGACATTGCAGACCAGTGTCTTGCGCGTTCTCAACGGCGAGATGGCCTTTGAGCTTCTCGATCAGTTCTTGTTCCTTGCGGCGAAAATACTCGTTCTCGAGCGCTCGACCGCGATCTTCCAATTCAATCGGCATAGAAATTCAGTCTCCCCTTTTCATATCTAGAGTTGATACGAAAAAAATAGCAAAGAAAGTTGTAAGTGGAAAACGGTAAGCGGTAAGTTCTTGCGAGCTAGCTTCGCATGCCAGCAACTCAAACTTACCACTTACCGTTTTCCACTTACAACTAATTTATGCTTCCGTCTTATGGATAGACCGCATCCGATTGCGAGCCTTCTTGGAGCGGCGAATTGTGTTGCGACGCTTAAGGCTGCTCTCCGCCCACTCGGAAACCTGCTTGAGCGGATGCCATTCGAAGCTCTCCAGCGGCAAGACTTCACTCGACGCGTCGCGGAGCTTGAGCGTACTGAAAGCAACAAAGAAGATCGCAAAATTAAAGATCACTCCAACCGTCATCACGAACCATCCCGGAGCCAAACCGACAGTCGCGCGTTTCTCGAACACGTCCCAGAATAGCCGGCGGTCATCCGCTGTGATCGAGGGAATCGGTGACGGATGTATGTAGATCTTCAGCGTCCACGAGACGGCGAGCAGGATAAAGATCCAAAGGTAATTCGCCCGCAGGCGGCGGCCCAATGCTTCCCAGACGCTGATCGTAAAATGCGGAGAGATCAAGTCAGCGGATATGTGCTCGGCCCATTCCTTGTCCGGCGGGATCGTCCGGTGCGAAAGCATAGGTGCAAAATATCCGGTTTCCAGAACGCGTACGCGATTCGCCCAGACTTCGTAGTAACGATATCGACGGGCTTCCATGAACAGGAAGATCGAGACGAGAATCGAATTGATCGGGATCGCAAAGTGTGGATTGTCGGGCGAGCTGAATACGAACGAAAGCGTCGCACCACCCGTGATCACGGCCCAGTTCGTGGTCGCGTCCAGGCGATTGCGCCAGATATTCGACCGCTGGATCTCGCCCCGATAAAAGTGCACCATCGCCGTGTTAAACTCGGCGGGTGCCAATTTTTGAGGAATCGTGAGTGGTGTTGTCCTCGGTTTTTGGTTACGCTTGTGGACTTCCTCGGCGAAAGCTCGAAAAGATTCGGGGACGTTTGTGATGTGAATGTCATCTTCGGTCGCGCGGGGAGCGGTCCGAATATTGTCTTTCATATTAAGCTCGAGGGTTTGAGGAGCGCGGCGATAAGCAAAGCCATCACCCATCAAAATTCTACACTAATACGTATATGATGCAAGGATTTTGCCAATGAGCGTGTTCACGGCGGACGACTACGACCGGATATTCATGCGGCTCGCGCTGACCGCCGCCTATCGAGGCGCGGAGATGGGCGAGGTCCCGATCGGAGCCTGCATCGTCGACGAAAATGGACAAGTGATTGGAGCGACTTCTAACCGCACGATCATCGACAACGATCCTACCGGACACGCCGAGATCCGTGTGATCAGACGAGCAGCCGAGGTACGAAACAACTATCGTCTGACCGGCATGACTGTGTATTCGACCATCGAGCCATGCGTCATGTGTGCCGGAGCTCTAGTGAACGCTCGAATCAAGCGACTGGTGTTTGGAGCACATGACGAGCGTTTCGGGGCAGTCGAGACGTTATTCCGCCTCTGCGATAGCGAAAAGCTCAACCATCGGATCGAGATCACGCCTGGTGTTCTGGCGGACGAGTGCCGTGGGATGATGCAGGAATTTTTTAAAGCAAGGCGCTGAGGCCCGACTGGAGCGCAGGCATCCTTGCCTGCATGAGTGCGAAGCACGAAAAAACTCGTCTGGTCGAATCATTACCGTTTGACGTCGCTATCGCGCCGTTGCAGGCAAGGATGTCTGCGCTCCAGTCAGGTTCCTCGGACTCATCTGACAGTCGGAATCTAAAGCCCGCTTGATATTTTCCGACCCTAGCCTTTATCATTAACAGTTCGCGGAGAGGTGCGAGAGTGGTTGAATCGGGCAGTCTCGAAAATTGCTGTACCTTAACGGGTACCGTGGGTTCGAATCCCACCCTCTCCGCCATGTCGATTTCGGATTTCGGATTTTGGATTTTGGATTGGTCATCCGAAGTCGATCACCGCTAGATCTGATCGGTTTAGCTATTTGAGAATTTATCGGATCGTTTTTCACGCCCGGACTTATACGTACTTAAACACAGTTGGAGGAATTTGCTATGCCTTTGAGTAAGAGGTTGACAGCAGAGTTCATAGGAACGCTTTGGCTCGTGCTTGGTGGTTGCGGGGCTGCAGTTTTAGCAACGAAATACCCGAGCGCCGGAATCGGATTTGCCGGCGTTTCGCTTGCATTCGGTCTCACGGTCTTAACCGGCGCATATGCTCTCGGACATATTTCCGGAGCCCATTTCAATCCTGCGGTCTCGTTCGGCCTCTGGGCCGGAAAACGATTTCCGGCGAATGAATTGATCCCGTATGTGATCGCCCAAGTTCTTGGTGCGATCGCCGCGGCGGGCATTATTTATCTGATCGCCACGGGTAAGTCGGACTTCAATATCCTTTCCAGCGGATTCGCGGCCAATGGATTTGGAGACTCACTCGGCTCGCCGGGGAAATATACTCCGCTCGCAGCGTTCGTCGCCGAAGTCGTAATGACGTTCTTTTTTTTGATCGTCATTCTCGGCTCGACGCACGGAAGGGCTCCGAAGGGATTTGCTCCGATCGCGATCGGTCTTTGCCTGACACTTATTCACCTCGTGACGATTCCGGTAACGAACACGTCGGTGAATCCGGCTCGAAGTACCGGACCGGCATTGTTCGCTGGCAGTTGGGCGATCTCGCAGTTGTGGCTCTTTTGGGTGGCTCCTATCCTAGGAGCGATGCTGGCGGGTTTCTTTTATTCCTGGCTGGCAGGTGATGATCAGGTTCCGCCGCAGGAACCGATTGTCGGCGAGGACGCCTCGACGACTGTGGTCGAGATTATTGAAAACTAAATAATTGCCCGCGAAATGCGCGAAAGGACGCGAAAGCTTTTTTCTCGTGATCTCTCCGCCTATTTCTATTTTTCGCGTATTTTCGCGTATTTCGCGGGCACAAGCGGAAAGGTGCAGGAGTGGTTGAACTGGCAGCACTGGAAATGCTGTGAGCCTCAAAAGGGTTCCGTGGGTTCGAATCCCACCCTTTCCGCCATTTCAATTTGGGAATGGGGATTTCGGATTTCGGATTTGATAGTGGTAATCCCAGATCCGAATTCCCAAATCCAAAATTGGAAGATATGGCTTCAGGCTCCGCACAAGGTTTGAGTTGTGAACTCCGCTAGGCGAGGAATCGAGCAACGGTAGCAATTTCAGCCTGTGTTGCGGTTAAGCCTGAAGCCGCCAGTTCAATAAAAAACCGAAGTCGAAAGGCTTCGGTTTTTTTAATTTGCATTGTCGGGGGCTTCAAGGCACAAAAGCACTTGGAGTCGGTGTGTCGGTCGAGATTCCGAACTGGAGTCCGGCGAATCCGGATGTCGATCGGAGCAGGTACCAGATCCCCGTCGACGGCCTGAACACTGCAAGGTCCGCTCGTCCGTCGCCGTCGTAATCCGCGGCCACCGGACGATCACTGTTCGTTCCAAACGCCGTAGTCGTGAACGCTCCGTTGCTGCTGTTGAGGATGTACCAGCCTCCGTCCGACGGGCGGAAGACAGCAAAATCCGTCTTCGAGTCCCCGTCGTAATCAGCCGGAACCGGAAGATCGCCGTTCTGTCCCCAGTGGGTCTGTCGGAACGCGCCACCGGCTGAGCTGGCTGCGTACCACCAGTCACCGGTCGATGGACGGAATACAGCTAGGTCCGATTTTCCGTCGCCATCGAAATCCCCGATCACCGACTGATCTCCCGTAGCGCCGAATGTCTGATTCGGTACGTTTCCGGCGAGGCTCCCGAATCTGTACCAAGTACTGTTCGACGGACGGAACAAAACGAAGTCAGCTTTTCCGTCACCGTCAAAATCAGATGGACGTGGAATGTCGCCCGTCGCGCCGAACGGATTTAGAACCTGCGATCCGTCGATGCTGCTTAGATACCACCACTGAGCGCTCGATGGCCGGAAGATCGCAACATCGGTCTTCTGATCACCGTCATAGTCAGCCGGTACGGGCACATCGCCGGCAATCGCAAACACCGGTTGATAGACAGTTGAATCAGAACTCCTGAGAACGTACCACTTGTTCTCCGACGCACGGAAAACCGACACATCAGCTTTTCCGTCACCGTCGTAATCGAAGAATTTCGACGGCGGTGCATTCAATAGGCGCCCGATTCCGATGGTCGATCTACCGTCTGTCTTGGTGAACTCACCGGCGTACACGATCTTACCGTCAGACTGCTGATCGATGCTCCAAACAGTACTGTTCGGTCCCGATCCGACGTGGAAGCTTGTATCCCGAGAGCCATCGGCGTTTACACGTCCGAACCGCGGACTCAGCACACCGCTTACCGTCGCGAAAGCACCGCCGAACAGGATGCGTCCGTCAGACTGGATCTTTATTCCAAGCACCGGCCCGTCCAAAGTGGCCGAGAAGCTCGAGTCGATCGATCCATTCGAATCTAGACGAACAAGACGTTGCTTAGTCGCATCGGAGTTTACCGACGTAAAGCCTCCGCCGATGATGATCTTTCCATCGGACTGGAGCACGACCGTCGAGATGTCCGAGTTTGCTCCAGCGTTGAATGTCATGTCGAGGGTCCCGTCCGAATTCAACCTTGCGATCCGATCCCGTGTCGTCCCATTCACGCTAGTGAAATTGCCGACGATTATGATCTTGCCGTCCGTCTGAACAGTCACCTTGAAGATATTGGGGAATGACCCTCCGCCGCCAACCGAGGCAAGCGTCGCGTCCAAAGTACCGTTTGAGTTGAATCTCTTTAGTGTCCCGCCGGCGATCAGGACCTTTCCGTCGGAAAGGGGCTCAATGTCGTAACTGACATTCGGATTGGTGCCGGTAAAGCTAACGTCGAGTGACCCGTTCGCGTTCAATCGCCTCGCCTCCCCAATGTTCGCACCAGAGATAAGAATCTTGCCGTCGGGCTGCAGAGCCAGACCGAGGAGCTGAGTAAAACTGCTGCTGCAGAATCCCACTGCAGGTATGAAATTAGTGTCGAGCGTCCCATCAGGATTTAGCCTCGCGAGGCATGAACGGCTGACAATATTCGCGATAGTGAATCTTCCCCCGACCAGTATCTTGTTGTCAGGCTGAACCAAAACACGGTATCCCGGTGCCGCCTCCAGCGGAACCGGCCTCGTGAACGTAGGATCCGGATTTCCGGTGTCGGTCGCTCGGGAGATGGGATGTCCTCCGTTTGATATCACAACAACTTTGCCATCGGGCTGGACGGCGACGTCTGTGGTTCCGAGCGACGTATTAGTGTCGAAAAAGTTGAAACCCGCATCAACCGTCCCATTAGCGTTGAGGCGGTGTATCTTTCGTGCTGTAGCTGCCCCACCGATCTGCGAGTAGTTCCCGGCGATATAAAACTTTCCGCCCGTATCAAGGGCAATTGCGCTGACACCCGAGTTAAGCCCGGGATTTTGGAAAGTAGCATCGACTGTTCCGTCCGAGTTCGCCCGGAATAGCGCGACTCGGCTGGCCCCATTAACCAGGGTGAAAAAACCACCGACCAGGATCTTGCCATCCGGCAAATACTCCACGTCGCCGACCGATGAACCAAACTGCAAATCGATCTGCGTGAATGTCGGATCCAGGCTTCCATTGTCGTTGTAACGTTTGACGCTCGGAGGAATACTCGTGGTAAAGGAACGTTCGGCAACTACGATCTTGCCGTCGGGCTGCAACAGAAAAGCATCCACCCTCTCGCCCGTGAAAACGAATGTCGGGTCGACGACTCCGTTCGCATTCATCCGCACGAGGTTTCGAAGCGATCCGTCCCCTGAGGTAAAATTTCCAGCGACCAAAACGCGATCGTCGGGATAAATGAGAATTTCTTCCACGTGGGAACTGCCCCGGGCGAGGACATTTGGAAATGTTATATCGAGCGAACCATCAGCGTTGAGCCGCGCCAGGTCTTGTCGTTCCACCGAGTTCACATATTCAAAGCTTCCGCCCACGAGAATCTTGCCGTCATCCTGCACCGCAAGAGCGTAAATTGTTTTTGCATTCGACCCCAACGGATAAAAGTCGGGCGAGTTGAAAGAAGCGTCGACCGAGCCGTCGGCATTGAGGCGTACCAGATCCCCGACCGCAGATCCGTTGAGGCCCGAGATCCGCACCGATACCAGCATTTTTCCATCGGGCAGGAGCAATACCTTTGCTCCCCACCCTGTACCGCCGGAGTTCGTCAGATTTGCTCTAAAGCTCGTATCAACTTCGCCCGCAGCCCGCGCCCCGACGTATAAGCCAAATACTAGAAGGATCAATTGTGCAATTGTCGCGACGCGTTGGAGGGAAACCATGTTTATTTAACCTTATTTCACTAAATCGATTCGGCGGACCGTCGTCTGTGTCACGCGGCTCTCGATCGGTATGACGACTTACGTTGTAGATCCCTGGAGATCTGATACCTCCGAGATGCTTTATGAAATAATCCGCCGTTGGCTCAAGTATTATATAGCCAAGTGCAAGCCCCCCGGGCGACTGCTCGTCAAATTGGGCACTTAAGTTCGCTGATTGCCTGCGACGGCGAACTAACTTAAAATCAAACTTCGACACAAACCGCTCACACAATGTCCTATCAAGTGATCGCAAGAAAATGGAGGCCTCAGACGTTTGAAGACGTTACGGGCCAGGAGCACATAACGCAGACCCTGCGTAATGCGCTGGCCCATGACCGTCTTCATCATGCCTACCTGTTTTCCGGGGCGAGGGGAGTTGGCAAGACAACGACGGCTCGCCTTCTGGCGAAGGCTCTCAACTGTCACAAGTCAGACAAACCCACCGTCAGCCCGTGCTCGTTGGATGATCCGACCGCGTGCCCGTCGTGTATCGAGATTTCGGAGAGCCGCTCAATCGATGTTTTCGAATTCGACGCAGCCTCGCACACCGGTGTTCAGGATATCCGCGACATTATCCTCGAGGGAATTAACATTGCACCGGCGCGGGATCGATACAAGGTCTTTATCGTCGACGAGGTTCATATGCTTTCCCCGTCGTCATTCAACGCGCTGCTAAAGACGGTCGAAGAGCCGCCGGAGAACGTCGTCTTCGTAATGGCAACGACCGAGCTGCACAAGGTTCCGGAGACGATCCGTTCGCGATGCCAGGAGTTTGATTTTCGAACGATTGCGCTCCAGAAAATCTTTGACCGTTTGAAACTTATTGCAGCTGCAGAAAAGATCGGCATTGATGAACTCGCACTTCGCGAGATAGCACGCTCCGGGATGGGATCGATGCGCGATGCTCAGTCCAATTTCGATCAGGTCATCAGCTTTTCGGGTGAGAAGATCTCCACCGCCGATGTCTCGAACGCACTCGGTATTGCAAGTACCGAAATGTTGACGCGAGTTTTGAAAGCGATCTCGGAAACATCTCCGAAACTCGTCCTGGATGTCGTCGCAGAGCTTGTTTCGCGCGGGCAGGATGCTCGAAACTTTTGCCGCGACTTGCTCGCAGTGTTTCGCGATCTGATGGTTTTCAAAGTATCGGGCGGAGAGACGGCTCTCATTGAAACCTCTGCCCTGAGCGTCGAAGAATTGCGTGAGTACGCCTCCGGGTTTACCGAATCTGATTTCTTGCGATTCTTTAATTCGCTGTGTGAGACGGAGTCGAAATTGAAAGAAGCCGTCC
The DNA here is from genome assembly GCA_031392105.1 of Acidobacteriota bacterium. GTDB lineage: Bacteria > Acidobacteriota > Blastocatellia > Pyrinomonadales > Pyrinomonadaceae > OLB17. Next base: position 9,299 of record JANMUW010000089.1, read on the forward strand.
AGCCGAGGTACGTGCTCGAAGCCGGCCTGGTTAAGCTGACCGAAATGCGAAGGGTCGTGCCGGTCGAGCAGCTTCTTGAGCGACTTTTAGAGATAGAGCAAGCGATCATCGCCGGCGGCTCCGCATCACCTTCTGAGAAGACCCTCGCGGCGACCGCGGAAAAAAAAACTCTAATTTCTGAACCGAACTGGCCTGACAACGAACCGCCGGAATTAGAACCACAAACAATTTCCGTTGAGACCGAGCCTCCACCCGAATCCGATCCGGTTCAAACTAAAGCTCCGATACCGATCATCGACCTCGGATTCATCGACTCGATGCCAGTCAAGCTTGCGCCGATCGAATCGGAGGCTTTGGAACATGTCGAGGATCCCTGGCTCGATGCAGCTTACGATGGCAAACTCGCCCGCAGCGGCGATGATCTTCTCCCGATTCTCGGTGCAGTCTCGCTCGCGGAGAGTTTATTCGGAAAATTAGCTATCGAACCTGTTGCTGAACCCTCAAGCAACGGTTTTGCTGCTTCCGCCGCAGCACCCGCGTTAAGCCCGGTCTATGCACCGCCGGATTTTGGCTCAGAGGAAGAAGAGTACGAACCTATCGCCCTGCCCCAGAACGCGACCGAAGAAGAACTTCTGACATATGCCGCGAACCATCCCCTTGCAAAAAAAGCGATGCGCATCTTCCGCGCAAAAATTGTTGCAGTGAAAAGAGTCTGACTTAGAGGGTCGATTGCAAAAGTTCGTGCGTCATCCTCGCTGACGCACTGGCTTTTACGTTTTGCAGATTACTGCACGTACGCACTCGGCGTCGGACTATCGGTCGAGATTCCGAATTGAAGTCCCGCGAATCCGGAGGTCGATCTCAGCAGATACCACAATCCACTCGACGGCCTGAATACCGCAATGTCGGCACGTCCGTCTCCGTCGTAATCCGCCGCCACCGGACGATCTTCACTCGTTCCGAACGCGGTCGTCGTGAACGATCCGTTGCTGCTGTTGAGTATGTACCAGCCCCCGTCGGACGGTCGGAACACCGCTAAGTCAGTCTTTGCGTCTCCGTCGTAATCAGCCGGAACAGGAAGATCGCCGTTCTGGCCCCAATGCGTCTGTCTGAATGCGCCACCGGCGGAGCTTGCTGCGTACCACCAGTCTCCTGTGGACGGTCTAAAGACGGCGAGATCGGTCTTCCCGTCACCATCGAAATCTCCGGTCACCGGCTTGTCTGCGGCAATTCCGAACTCCGTGGGCGTCACGTTACCAGCCGTGCTTCCAAACCTATACCAAGTGTTGTTCGACGGTCGGAACATCACGAAGTCAGCCTTCCCGTCTCCATCAAAATCGGAAGGACGTGGAATGTCACCGGTCGCTCCGAACGGATTCAGCACCTGTGATCCGTTCGCACTGCTGAGGTACCACCATTGAGCATTCGACGGACGGAAGATCGCGACATCGGTCTTCTGGTCCCCGTCATAGTCAGCCGGGACAGGAACATCACCTGCGATCGCGAACACAGGTTGATAGACAGTCGAATCAGAGCTTCGAAGGATGTACCATTTGTTCTCGGACGGGCGGAACACCGAGACATCCGACTTTCCATCGCCGTCGTAGTCGAACAGCTTTGTCGGCGGTGCATTCAACAAACGTCCAACGCCAAGCGTCGATATACCGTTCGTCCTGTAAAACTCTCCGGCGTAAATTATCTTGCCGTCCGACTGCATGTCGATGCTCCAAACGGTGCTGTTCGCTCCACTGCCGACGTTGAAACTCGTATCCCGCGAACCGTCCGCGTTGACCCTGCCGATCCGCGGACTCAGTACGCCGCTAACGGTAGCGAACGCACCACCGAATATGATGCGTCCGTCGGTCTGGACCTTTATGCCAAGCACCGGCCCGTCCAAGGTCGCCGAGAAGCTTGAGTCTATGGTGCCGTCGGAGTTGAGACGGACAAGAAGCTTCTTAAACGGATTACCGTTAACCGACTGGAAGCCGCCTCCGATAAGAATCTTTCCATCGGACTGCAAGACGATGGTCGAGATATCGGAGCTGGCACCTGCGTTAAAAGTCATGTCGACGGTACCGTCCGAATTCAACCTCGCGATCCGATCGCGCGCCGTCCCGTTCACAGATGTAAAGTTGCCGACGATCACGATCTTGCCGTCAGCCTGAACAACCATCTTGTAGATATTCGGAAACGACCCTCCGCCACTAACGCTTGCGAGTGTTGTCTGGAAATCTCCAAGCGAACTGTAACGTCGCAGTGTGGTTCCTGCCGTCAGGATGCGGCCGTCGCTTACATACTCGACATCGTAGACGGTGTTCGTACTCCCTAACGACAAAACGACGTCGAGCGAGCCGTCCGTATTTAGCCGTCGCGGCTCACTGGCTCCGCAGATGATCACCTTTCCATCGGGCTGCAGGGCGAGATCGAAGATCTGGCCAAAAAATCCAACAGCCGTGAAACTTGTGTCGAGAGAGCCGTCCGCGTTGAATCGAGCGACTCCTGTGCGGTTAATTCCATTTGCGCGGGCGAAACTCCCTGAGACCAAGAATTTGTTATCGGGTAGGACCAGAACCGTCTTCCCCAGTCCGGGAAATTCGCTCAGCGGGGGAACAAACGTCATGTCCTGACTACCGTTTGAGTTGACGCGGACAACCGGGTTGCTTGTACCGCCGCCGAGAACGGCTACTTTATCCACCTCAACCGCAATGTCCGGGACGCTCAGCGAGAATGTGGCGGTGTAAAAGCTGAAACTTTCATCGCGCAGTCCGTTGGATTGGATACGATAAACTCTTATCGAAGTCGAAAGGCCGCTGATCCGAGAAAATGTGCCGCAAATATAAAACCTGCCGTCCTGTAATAGCTTGATCCTCCTGACGGCCCCGCCCCCAAGACCAGTGTTCTGGAAGGTCCCGTCAATGGTTCCATCCGAATTCGCCCGGAAAAGATTAGTTCTGTCGACCACAAAGGTGAAAGCGCCCCCAATCAGAATCTTGCCATCCGATTGCTGCACCAAGGCAAACACCGAACCGGTCCCGACGTCGATCGTTGCGAAGGTGCCGTCCAGGCTACCATTGTCGTTGTATCGACTAACGCCGTTCGAAACGTTGTTGACCCAACTCAAAACAATCCTTCCGTCAGATTGAAGCATGAGTGCGAGGACCTTCGGTCCCGCGTAGTCAAGAGTCGAGTCCAGACTTCCATCAGCATTCAAACGCACCAGGTTGTTGCGAGTACCGCCACCGGGGACATTGAGTGTCAAATTCCCGGCAAGCAAGATTCTGTCGTCCGGATAGACAAAAATATCAAACAGCTCCCGGATTTCTCCGTCCGGTTCCGGGGTCCAAAACGACGTATCAACCGAACCGTTCGAGTTCAGCCGAACGAAGCCATCGCGCAGTTCACCGGAAACATGCGAAAAGGCACCACCGACGAGTATCTTTCCGGTAGACTGGACCGCAAGGTGGTTGATCGTAACGCTGCCGCTACCCGAATAGAACACTGGTGGAGAGAAGTTCGGGTCGAGGCTTCCATCGGCGTTTAGTCGAAATACGCCTTCTACCGCCGTGCCGTTGATTACACTGAACCGGCCTGCGATCAGCAGCTTTCCACCCGGTAAATTCACCACCTCCTGCGGGACTCCGTTACCCGAAACTGTCACGCGGCTAAGAAAGCTCGTATCAAGTTCTCCGGCAGCCCGAACCGAGATGCCTAAACCGAATACGAGAAATACCAATTGGGAAATCGCAAGGAGAGGTTTGAAGGAGATCATCTTTTTTTCCTTATCCTTATAGCTAAAGAAAACTACCAAGTGGAGTTTTGTATATCTGGTGAGGTAATTATACAACGCCGCGCAAGTCCCAAGATAAATAGCTCTTGCTCGCAGTCCGTGAGCCGATAGGTCACGCACCATGGCATCGCCCCAAACTAGGGAACAAATTTTCCGAGCTTTCGTATTGCTTCAGGATTTGTCACAATTTCGTCAAACGAATGTTTAGAAGCCATGCGGTGCGAAATCTTGTAAGTATCACTATCGGCCTGATCGTGTATCTGGCCGCTTTCGGCGCGTTCGCTCAGGATTCACCCGCGTGGAACCAGAATGTCTCGCCCCTGCCATCTCCGACGGCACCGGTTAATGACTTTGCCGGTGTGATCGACGATGCGACAAAAGCCACGTTGAATAAACGACTGACCGACTATCAACGGTCGTCGGGCGTCGAGTTCGCGGTCGCAGTTGTTAAGACAACCGGTGAACGCCCGATCTTCGATTACTCGCTGGCAGTGGCCCGCGGATGGGGAATCGGATCGAAAGGGGACGACAATCCCAGTGCCCTACTCCTCGTGGCGGTGGATGACAGAAAATATTTTACACAGGTCAGCAAAGACCTTGAGGATGAGCTTCCGGACGGGGTTGTCGGAAGTTTGCAGAGGCAATACCTTGTTCCCGAATTCAGGAAAGGCGACTACGCAAAAGGCATTTCCGATACGCTCGAGGCGTACATCCGAACGTACGACGAGCGGAGCAGCGGCTCGGCTGCATCACCGACGCCGATCGGTGGAACTGAGATCTCCGGAGAGCAGGGACTGTATTCAGGATTCTGTTGTCTTGTTATAATCGGTGTAATTCTTTTGATAATCTTTGCGAACCGCGGCGGTCGTTCCGGCAAGGGCGGAGGCGGATGGGGCGGCGGTTTTGGCGGAGGCGGAAGCGCACTACCGTGGATAATCGGCTCCGTCATCGCAAATGCGACCAGTTCTTCTTCGTCATCGAGTGACTGGGGAAGCGGTGGCGGAGGCGGAAGCGACTGGGGTGGCTTTGGAGGAGGCGGTGATTTTGGCGGCGGCGGTGCCGGAGGAGACTGGTAGGAAAGTGAAAAGGTAAAAACTAAAAGTGAAAAATAAGGAGCGAGAGCTTTCAGCTATTAACTTTTCACTATTCACTATTCACTATTCACTATTTACGACATGCAACATCAATTTGCAGCCTTCATTGACGATCTTAAAGCGACGCACGGCGGGAATCTTGCGTCCGTGATACTTTACGGATCGGCGGCAATGGGTGACTTTATCCCTCAGCGTTCGGATTACAACATTCTGATCGCGCTTCGTAAGATCGCCCCGCAGGATCTCCGCAATGCCCATGCGTCGATCCGCGAATGGCACAAGCTTGGGCATCCGGTGCCGGTGTATTTTACGGTCTCGGAGCTGCAGAACGCTGCAGATGTTTTTCCGATCGAGTTTCATCAGATGGAAGCCGCAAGAAAAGTTCTTTACGGCAAGGATGTGCTCGCGGATGTGAAAATCTCAGACGCATACCTGCGTCACCAGGTCGAGTACGAGCTTCGAAGCAAGCTCATACTACTTCGGCGTCAGTACATTCCCGCGTCGGAGTCTGTTGAGGGCCTGAAGAATCTGCTCGCGGAGAGCCTCTCGAGCTTTGCGAGCTTATTTAGCGCCGTGTTGCTGCTCGCGGGTATCGAGCCGCCGGTGAAAAAACACGAAGTTGTGGCTATGGTCGTTCAGCAGTTCGGGCTGAACGGAGCGACTTTCGAAAAGATATTTGATCTGAGGGAGAGAAACCTCACACAAGAATTGGATGAAGTCGCAGCGAACCGTTTGTTCGCCGACTATATGGAACAGATCGAACGGATCATTGACGCCGTTGATGCCATTGGTAAAAGTTAGAACAAGCTATCGGGACAAAAGGAGAATCTACACATGAAACGAGTAATCTTATTAGCGATCGCACTATTCGCGGCCTTCGGCCTCAGCGGATGCAGCTACAACGAGCTGACGGCGAAGCAGCAGGGCGTAAAGGGAAAATGGGCGAATGTTGAAAGCGCGATGCAGCGGCGGGCGGATCTCGTTCCGAATCTTGTCAAAGCAGCGCAGATGGCCGGTGTGCAAGAGCAGGAAGTATTCGGTCAGATCGCCGACGCACGGTCGCGACTACTCAATGCTCAGCAGGCGGCTCCAGCAGGAACCGACGGCGATAAGACACCTGAGCAAAAACAGGCTGTCATCGATGCGAATAACAGTTTTGGCGGAACGATCGGTAGGCTTCTGAGTTTGCAGGAAAGCTATCCGCAACTGAGATCGATCGATGCGTTTCTGAAGGTTCAGGACGAACTGTCATCGACGGAAAACCGGATCAAGGTTTCTCGCGACGACTATAACGCGGCGGTTACAGATTACAACACGACTCGAAATCAGTTTCCCGCGGTTTTGACCGCCGGGCTATTTGGTTTTAAGGAAGAACCTTTCTTCAAGGCTGACGAAGGTGCGACGAAAGCTCCTGACATCGGTGATCCGAATGCGATGCGTCGTAGTAACACGCAGACAGCTCCGGCTGCACCCGCTGCTCCGGCTAATGCGGCACCTGCCCGTTAGTTTGTAAATTAGAATCCGCGCGAGCTGCACATCGCGCAATGGTCACAAGGCTTGCCGTTCGGTTCGAACGTGCAAGCCTTTTCTTTGTGGATACCGGCGAAGATCTCATCGGCGATCGCTTCGGCCACGGAGAACTTTTCGACACTCGGGTGTGGCAATTGCGGATTGCGGATCGCGGACTGCGGATTTGAAGAGTTCTCGAGCTTATCCAAACGATGATTTATCTTCTCGATACTGGCAAAGAGCGCAGCCAGATCGTTCGGCTGCGTTTCGGATTCTAGCAGCCGTGCGATCTTCTCCGCTACAGATTCGTTCTTACTCATTTTCGTGCGAGGTCTTTGAAATCGATGATGTCAGTTTTATCATCTCGACGCAATCAGTGTTGAGTGAGCTGTACTGATCGTCCGTTATGAAATCACCTTCGCTCAGCAACAAAAGCCAAAGCTCCGTGTCCAGCCCTTTCTGCATCGCGACGTACATCTCGGACGAGAATCCTTCTTTCGATCGCGAGTGCAAAGCTGCTTTTACGTACTTAGCGATGAACGTGCCCGAGAGCAGGATTTGTTTTGATAGTACATACTCTCGCTTTTCTTCCGTCAGATATTTGTAAAGCTTTATTATTCGCAGGGCGAATTTGATTGCCTTCGCAAGTACAATGCTTTCAGCCATGGGAGGCCTCCTTTTTTGAATTTTCTTCAGTGAATAGTGGGTAGTGGATAGTGAATAGTCCTTCTCACTATCCACTACCCACTATCAACTATCCACTGAAGAAATCTGTCCCCCGACTAAAGCAAATCTATATAATCCACGACGCCGACGATCGCTGAGTCGATCGCCGCACCCGGCCGGCCGGTTGCGGCCGTCGACGCCGACCAGCCTTCCTGAGCGATAATGACGATGTCACCTTCGCCTGAATTGACCGAATCAAGCGCAAGGCACGTGTAATCCATATCATCGCCTTCAGGAGTTATCTGCCGGCAGAGCATGATACGCGTACCTTCGTAACGCTGATTCTTCTGCGTTGCCACTACGTTTCCTAGAACTCTGGCGATGAGCATGGTTGTTAGTGCCGAACGAAAAACGGTAAACGGTGAGTAAAGACAACGTTAGTTTCTTACTCAGCACTTACCACTTACCGTTCGCCGTTAAATACGTGTTCGTCCGAATCGATGATCCCGACGATCGTGCAATCCGTCGGAGTTTCGTCGCGCTTGAAAGGAAATGACGCCTCTTTGCCGCGGCACCAGAAAACAAGTTCGCCGACGCCCGCTCCTACTGCATCGAGCGCGATCATCGGCGTCCCTTTGTCTTTCAGGTCCGCATCGAGAGTCTGAACAAGCAGGAACTTCCGTCCGTCGAGCGATTCGTTCTTTATGGTTGAAACCACGGTCCCGACTACGCGAGCTATCTGCATTACGTTTGTTTTTTCAGATCGGCAATTGCCGTTCTTATTCGGTCGGCGTTTGGAGCTTTTGGTAACAGCTCAAGATATTTCTCAAGCTCAGTCACGGCTTCGGCATTCCGCTTTTTCTGGGCGTAGATCTGACCGAGATAAAGATGGGCGAGTGCAAGCTTCTCGCCGCCTTTTGCCGAGACGGCCTTCTTTAATCCGGCTTCCGCCGCATCAACGTTTTTTAGGTTATAGAGCGAGATGCCAAGATACATGCTCGCCTCCGGCATATCAGCCTGTTGCTTTAGGACATCGTCGAAAACCGCCGCAGCCACTTCATAGTTTTTCTTAAGATACTGTGTGTAGCCAACGGAATACTTTGCCTCTAAATAATCGGGTTTTAACCCAACGGCTTTTACAAAGGACTCTAGAGCCTTGTCGTGTTCATTCAGCTTCAAATAGGCGGAACCGCGATCAAAGTAGGCGAGCGTAAATTGCGGATACAGAGAAATTGCCTCGTCAAATAAAGTTATTGCTGCTTTTGTATCACCCGAGCTCATCTTCTCCATCGCCTTGCTGTGCTTAGAAAGAGGTTCCTTTGGAACATCCTTGAGCAGCGGGTTGGCCGCAGCTCCCGACCTTTTAGGCTCCCCCGGCCCTCTCAGATAAAAGACCAGCCCGAATGATTGTCCGGAGATGGCTCCTTCGGGTATCGTCAAAAACTCACTCTCATTCTGATAGCCTTTCTCGCGAACAGAGACTGAATAGTTACCCGACGAGAGTCCTGAGATCGTAAAGAGTCCATCAAGATCAGATCTAGTCGATGAACCGTTGAACTCGGTTCCGCTTACGGTAATACTTACATCTTTCGCCGGAGTACCGTCCGGCAGATAGACCTTTCCAGCGATCCGGTAATTCCCGCGACCCGAGGGTCGGTTTCTGTCGCCGATTCCCTGCCCGTAAATACCAAGCGCCGTGAAGCCCATGAAAATAAACAATAACAGCAGTTTGCTTCTCATACTGGTACCTCTAATCTGTGAAATCTATTGTGTCGATGACGCCAATGATCGCCGAGTCCACGGGACAATCTTTATTGCCGTCTGCCATGCGGGCGCTCGATCCGCCAACCACTATGACCCGCTCGTGATACCCCGCACCAACGGTGTCGATCGCCACGACATAGCCGCTCTGGTCAGTGCCATCGAGGTTGATCGGTTTTACGATCAGGAGTTTTTTGCCGAGCAGGCGTTCGTCTTTTTGAGAAGAAACGACCGTGCCGAGGATGCGCCCTATAATCATAAGTTGGCAGAAAGCAGAAGGCAGTAGGCAGACATCGGCAAACTGCCTTCTGCTTTCTGCCTACCGCCTACTTCATTACAACAGGCAAAGTTTCGTCGACCGACGAATGCGGACGCGGGATGACATGGACGCTGACAAGTTCACCGACGCGTCTTGCGGCAGCCGCACCCGCGTCTGTCGCAGCTTTCACCGCGGCGACATCGCCGCGAACAATGGCCGTCACAAAACCGGCACCGATCTTTTCATATCCGATGAGCTGCACATTCGCGGCCTTTACCATCGCGTCGGCTGCCTCGATCATGGCGACGAGGCCCTTGCACTCGACCATTCCTAATGCTTCCTGCATTTAATTTTGCTCCTGAAACTTTTAGAGTTCGAAAGTGTTGCTAGTTTAACCCAATTTCGCCGCCTGGCTCAAAAGGTCGATCAATTCTTCGCGACTGAACGAAACCTTGCCGCCATTCAGCCCGCCGGTCGCCGCTTTGTCGAGCGAGCATGTCACCTCGGTCTCGTGGAGGTAACCGCACGCCTGGCATCGGGCATCCTCGGTCAGATAGCCGGCCTTTTCGCGAATGTTGATGAGTTTTTCGATCGCGTCCTTGGGAAGATCGACCGCGCCTCCCAGAGTTTTCGCGAGAATAGCGATCTTCGCGGTGTGCTCGAGCGTCTCGAGCCGATCGAACGCCTGCCATAGATCTGCTCCGTACGCGACCGCTCCGTGATTCGCCATCAAAAGTGCATTGTGATGCTTTACGAATGGCTTCATCGCCTCGGTCAATTCGTCGGTTGAAGGAGTTCCGTAATCGGTGAGTGGCACGCAGCCAAGTGTAAGAATGACCTCGGAGAGGATCGGTTTGTCTATTGCAAGGCCCGCAACTGCGAAAGCGGTACCGTGAGGTGGATGTGCATGACACACAGCCTTGATCTCGGGCCGTTCCCGATAGATCAACAGGTGCATCGCGAGTTCTGATGAAGCCCGCTTATCACCAAGCGGCTTCCCGTCCATGTCGGTGAGCGCCAGGCAATCTTCGGTCATCCGGCCCTTGCATGTCATCGTCGGTGTCGCGAGAACAGTATTCTCGTCCAGTCGGATCGAGACGTTGCCGTCCGACGAAACCACGTAGCTCCGCTCGTAGAGCAGCTTTCCGATCTCGCAGATGAGTTTTCTGGCCTGGGATTCGTCCATTTAGTTTTCGTAACAAACTTCGCGGTATACGAGCTTTGTACCGCCGCCTGCTTCGAGCTCGCGGAACTTCTCGCGAAACAGGTATTCTCGTTCGTCCAACAGCAACTTCAGTCTTTCTTCCAATTCACCCTGCAGCCTCATTTTGAAACTTCTCGACCCGAGGCGAATAAAGCGAACTCTTTTTCTTTACTTCAATGAGTTTGAGTTCGGTGCTGCGAATCGCATCTTCTATAGCGCGGTCACGCTCCGTAAGGCTGTTATATTGGGCTGCACATTCCCTGGATTTAGATTCGAAAGTCCAAGTTTTTTCTTCGATTGGCGGGGCGTACAACACCGGTGAAAACAGGCTAGCGAACCCAATGCCCGCGGCAAATGCTACTAAGGCAAC